>NZ_VRVH01000010.1:0-49588 GCF_008040095.1 Methylobacterium sp. WL6
GGATCGCGGCCACCGGAGCGGCGGCCGGCGCACCGGTGCCCGCGATCCGGCGCAGCGCGTCGACGACGCCGTCCTTCTCGGCGGGCTTCTCGCCCGAGCGCGTGTTGGCACCGTAGCGGCCGAAGCCGAAGCGCGGCTCGATCAGGTCGAGGACGGCATCGAGGGCGGCGTTGCTCAGGCCGATCTCGCCGGTGGAGGGAATGCCCTGGAGCGCCAGCGCCTGGCGGTCATAGGCGGCATCCTCGGTCACGTCGCGACCGAACCAGGTCGGCGCGGTGAAGGCCGACGCCTCGCCGGCCTCGTCGAAGGTGACGCTGACGAGATCCAGGCTGCCCGGGCTGACGTAGCGGTCGATCACCGCCTCCTTCGTCCCGAGCGACACCGCCGTACGGTCGTAGGCGGCCTTGCCGGAGCAGACGTCGAGCAGCGCGTCGCCGTGCGCGCGGGGCACGTCCGTGCGCTCCTCGGCAGAGGCGCCCTGCGCATCCTTGGTGATCAGGACGAGATGGCATTGCTGCCCGTCGACCCGGACGAACGAGGTCCGCCCGCCCTGCGGCGCGAAGTAGCCTTCGGTGATACGGGCGCCGCCGCGCTCCTTGCGGATCAGACGCACCAGGGCCGGTGCCACGAGAAACCGCCGGACGACGCTCATACTCAACCTCCGCTCAAGGACGATCCGGCGGTCGGTGACCGCCGGCCGTTCGACCCGTTCTGCTCCGTGCGACGAAGACCGCTGGAAAGGCCGCGCCACACGCAGAGCGCGAGGCCGTCCCGCGGGTCGATCCTGGCGGCGCACGCGTCACGTCCGCTTCGGACAGGGCCTTCGCTGCCCATCGATCACTCAGGGACTAAGCAAAAAGCCGCCGAAATCAAGACCGCGGCGGCGCAGGATCTTGGATAGCGTTTACTATCCTGCCTCAAACCGAGTCCGGCCCGGGCTCCTTCGGCGTGAACGCCAGGGATGCTCCGTTCATGCAGTATCGAAGGCCGGTCGGTGCCGGGCCGTCGTCGAAGACGTGGCCGAGATGCCCCTTGCAGCGCGCGCAATGCGCCTCGGTGCGTACCATCCAGTGGCTGCGGTCGACCTGGGTCTCCACCGCGCCGGGCAGCGGCTCGAAGAAGCTCGGCCAGCCGGTGCCGGACTCGAACTTGGTCTCGTTGACGAAGAGCGGCGTGCCGCAGCCGGCGCAGGTGAAGGTGCCGGGACGCTTCTCGGCTAGCAGGCAGCTCGTTCCGGCGCGCTCGGTGCCGTGCTCGCGCAGCACCCGATACTGCTCGGGCGAGAGCACCGCCCGCCACTCGGCCTCGGTCCGGGTCTCCGGCGCCGATATCGTATCCGATCCGCTCATCGCGTCCTCCGCATGCATGATCCGCCCGATATGGGGCCGGAGGGCTGACGCTGCGAGCCCGTCACGCCGCCGCGCCGACGGTGTCCGCCATGCGCGCCTCGCGCTCGCCGAGCGGGAGCGCCGCGCCCGTCGTGGTGTCCTGCCCGGTCTGATGCTCGATCTCTGCGTTGATCTCGCCGCCGAGAAGCACGATCGTCGAGGAGATCCAGATCCAGGTCATGAAGCCGATCACCGCGCCGAGCGACCCGTAGGTCTCGTTGTAGTTGCCGAAGCTCGCCACGTACCAGGAGAACAGCAGCGAGGCGACGAGCCAGAGCAGGCCGGCGACCACGCTGCCGACGCCGACCCAGCGCCAGCGCGCCCGCTCGCGGCTCGGGCCGTAGCGGTAGAGCAGCGACAGGCCGCCGAGCAGCACGAGGACCAGGGCCGGCCAGCGCAGGGCCGCGACGTACCAGGCGCCGGCGCTGATGCCGATGAAGTTGAACACCACCGGCAGCACCACGATCGAGGCGAGTGCGAAGATCGTGAACACCAGCGCGCCGACGGTGAAGGTGAGCGAGCGCAGGTTCAGCATGACGAAGCTGCGCTTCTCCTCCTCCTCGTAGACGACGTTGAGCGCGTCGAACATCGCCTTCATCGCGGCGTTGGCGCTCCACAGCGACAGCACCAGGCTGGTGAAGAACGTCAGCCCGAGGGTGCCGCCGCCCTTGGCGGCGATGCGCTTGACCTGATCGCCGATGATCTCGATCGCCCCGGACGGCAGCACGCCCTGGAGGCTGGCGAGGTGATCGTTGATCACGTTCACGTCGGCGAACAGGCCGTAGCAGGAGACGAGCGCCGCGACCGCCGGAAACAGCGAGAGCAGGGTGTAGAAGGTGACGCCCGCCGCCACCGACAGGACCCGGTCCTTGTTGAACTCGAGGAAGGTGCGCACCGCGACGTCCTTCCAGCCGGCGGCGGTGATCTCGGTCGGGTTGGTCGCGGCGCGGCCGCGCTCGGGCTGGGTCTCGGCGATGCGCTGGGCCGCCCGGCCGGAATGCGAGCGCGCTCCCGCCTGCCCGCTCGGCGCCACCCGCTGCGCCGGTCGCCGCTCGACCGCCCGCTCGGCCGCGGGCTGGACCGCCGGCGTGCCTTTCCGGGTCTGCGCCGCCACGAGGGCGATCAGCGCCGATCCCAGCATCAGGATCCAGACGACCGAGCCGTCCTCCGACGACGGACTCCTCGGACCGGGGTTGGGCGTAGACATTCTGAGAGAACCCGGGCGCGAACAGCCGCGCTTCCCGGCTAGAACGTCGGCTGCTGCGGTGCGTTCCCCGGCGCCCACCGCGCCGGCCGGTCTTCCGCGCGGCGGATCGGGCTTTCGCGATCGCGCGCGGGGGTGACGAAGGTTCGACCGGCTCGGATGGATGCCTTCGCCGGCCGATCCCCGGTCCGACCGTTCGTCGAGTCCGCACCGGCGGCGCGTCTCATCGCAGGCGGATGCCGGGGCTTGAGCCCGGCACCCGATTCAGGTCGGCCGCGGCTCAGCGGGTCGGTGCGGCGGTGCCCTTCCCGGATGCGCCGGGCGTCGAGCCGGCCCCGGCATCGTTGGCGCCGGTGCTGTTGGACGTTCCGGAGCGGCTCTTGTCGCCCGTTGTCGGGCCGCTTCCGGCCGCCCCCGGGGACGACCCGGCACCGGCGTCGTTCGGGCCGGTGCTGTTCATGGTCCCGGACTTGGTGGTGCCCGAGCCGCCCTCCGCCGCGATGGCGGCGGACCCGAGCATCAGCATGCCGGCGAGAGCCAGCGTGAGGATCTTCATGGCGTTTCTCCCTGGGTTCGGCGTGAACCACGCGTTTGCTAACCCAGGGTCGGGGTGCGACGTTCCGGCACAGCGCGGGCGTTCTTCGGGGATCGCCCCGGCAGCCCATGGCTTCGATCCTGCGCGACGCGTCGGAACGCCGATGCGGGTGGGCCTGCTCAGGCGCTGAGTGCTGGCTCCAGGAGGGCGCCGCATGCCACCGGCTGCATGCGCGCGAGGGCTGCCGTCGCCATGTCGGCGAGCGATTGCAGGCGCGAGACCGTGGCGTCGTCGGGCTCGACCCAGGCGCTCCAGTAGGCGCCGAGCGCCGCCACGGGCTCCGGCACGCCGATCGGGATCATCACCAGGCTGCACATCGCCGTCGCCAGATACGCTTCGACGGGCAGGCGACGATCGCCTTCGATGTAGGGAACGACGGCCGGGCGCTTGTTCAGCATGACCCAGCCGGAGATGCAGTCCTGCAGCCGGAAGCGGCGCCCCTTCCACAGCGGCCGGATCGCGTCCTCGGCGACGTAGTGGCAGAACTCGCCGTCCCGCAGCACCACCGAGATGCCGTCGGCGCCGGCGATCGTACGGGCGGTGTCCCGCAGGGCGGCCACCAGGTCGGGCAGCGACGAGACCCTGAGGAGCCGGGCGCGAGCCTCTTCGAGGCGTGCATCATCCATGGCGCGCACCCTATCAGCCAAGCGGCTCCCGTGCACGCGATGCGAAGCATCCTGCGGAGGTTTCACCGCGGCCGACGACGCCATGGTCCGGGTGCGACCTGCGACCACGTATCCGTACCGGACGCCGCCCCCTGCGTAGTACGGAGCGGGCTTGCCGACGGCAGGTGCGCGCGATGCCGCTGTTCTACATCGACCTTCACGACGGAACGAACTTCGTCCGCGACACCCAGGGCTTCGACCTCCCCGACATCGCGGCCGCGCAGGCGCGGCTGGTTCAGGTGATGCGGCGGGTGGCCCAGCTGCTCGACGCCGTCTCGGACCGACAGGACTACCTCGCCATCGTCCGGGATCAGAACGGCAAGGTCGTCATGCGGGCCACCCTCACGCTCGATCTCGAGGAGGTGGACGCGGTGTGATGGGCCGCCATCAGTTCCGCGCGCCGGGCGACCGGAACAGGTAGTAGCCGGCCGAAAGCATCGCCTCATGGGCCTCCAGCGACTGGAAGCCGGCCGGCGGCCGCTCGCCCACCACGGTGCCGCTGAACTCCCAGATCGCGCCGTCGATGAAGCGCGGGACCGGACGATCCTGCCGGACGGCGCAGCGCAGCTCGGGCCTCCGGCGGCGACGGAAGACGTTGAAGTCGGCGTAGGCGGCGGGCCAGTGCATCGGCATCCCTGCGGTGGCGGGCGGGTCTCTAAGCATCCGCCGGACCAGTTCGCCACCCGGTCCCCGCCCTGCGGCCAAGCCCGGGACAGATCCCGGAGGCATGTCGGGAGCGAGCTTGACCGAACCAATGGTGGCATGCCTCGTTCCTTGTTCGTTCTCACCGTGGGTTGAGGGAGGGAGTCGATGCGGTGCCACCGAGACGGCCAGAGGTCCCATGCCTCGCGGCCTACCCCTTCATCGTCGTCCGGTTGGCCTGCACCCTTTGCCCGCACCGGAGCGGGAGCTACCGCCTCGCGCGCCTTGCGGCGAAGTTCGGCCCGGAGACCCCGCTGGCGGACGTGCTGGAGCGCATCGCCCTCGATTGCCCCTGGCGGGAACGACCGGGCGCGCGAAGGGGCAACCAGTACGTGCCAAGGTGCCAGGCCCACTTTCCGGACCTCGACCGGGCGGGTCCGCCCGACCTGCCGCCGGGCATGGGCGGTCTCCGGCTGATCCGAGGGGGAAAGCGGTGAGGCGCGCGGAACGCGACGGACGTGAAGCCCGAGCGGCCTTCGGCACGTTGACGCGGATGGCGCGAAGGGGCGCCTTTCCCTTAGGAGCGCTCGCCGATGCGAAAGGTCCCCGCCCGTCTCGCCGCCGCCGCGGCGGTGCTCTGCGGCATCGCCGGGCCGGCCGGGGCGGAACCCGAAGCGCGAGCGCGAGCCAACAACTGGGCGGACATGCGGTCCGCCCTCGCGACGTGCTGGACGGTGCCGGCGGGCACGGACGGCTCGCTCCTCGCCTACCGCTTCGGCCTCGACAAGACGGGGGCGATCCGCGGCACGCCGCGCATCATCGCGCGCCAGCTCAAGGGCGGTGCCGAGGCGCAGCGGCACTATCAGGAGGCGGCCGACGCGGCCCTCGCCAAGTGCTTTCCCATGCCGGTCACGCCGTCCTTCGGCGCGATCCTCGGCGAGAGCCCGATCTACCTGCGCTTCGTGAACACGCCGCCGACCGGAACGTATCAGCTCAACAGCAACATCACCGTGTTCGCCCCGCGATGAGCCCGCCATCCGGCTCACCGGGCACTCACAGCGCTTCGGGCCGCGAACGCTCTTGGCTGGCATAGAGCGCATCCTCGGGCGTCAGCAAGCCATCGATGGTGAAGGACGAGACTTCGCGGACCTCGCCGTGAGCGAGGCGCAGCTGTTCGACCTCGGCCCGAGACAGAAGACCAGCAATGCGATCCACCCGCCACCCGTCCGGCATCGCGCCCGACACGGTCCGCAAGGCCTCGCCATCGGTGTCGGCATAGGTGCCGAACACCATCACCTTATGGCTCCGGTCGTCGTCGGCGTTGGGTGCCAGCACGCTCACGCGATAAGGGATCATTGGTGCCTCCAAGTCGGAACTGAGTTGACGAGACCCAAGTAACGCAATCGCGGCGGACTTGTCTTAATTTTTGATGATTGTCGATTCTGCGATTGGGCGCGAAGTCCCGCGGGGCTTCCTCACGCGGAACCCTTGCAACGGTCCCGATCGTCCGAAGGGGGTATCGGAGATGCCCTGGTCGACGATGCGGTGCGGGGCAGAGGCGGCAGCAGACGCGATGCCGAATCGAAGAACCGGACGATGATTGGGTGCCGATGCCGACAGCGTCTCGCGCCATCTGCGGCCGCACGGAGCGGTGGCGACCCCGGTTGGGCTCGAACCAACGACCTGCCGCTTAGAAGGCGGCCTAAGCGTGGGATCAAGCTATTGCAGATGCTTGGGTTTCGGAGGCGTTGTCGTTGCCGTGTTGTACTCGTGTTGCGGGCTCGGCCGCACCGAGCACTGATAGCTCGCCGGCAGTGATCGCCCTGCGGTCCGTCCGACCAGCATCGAACAGGTGGCCGTAAACCCGCTGCGTGAACTCGGGCGACTCGTGCCCGGCCCATTCGGATACCTGCTTGATTGCGGCTCCCTCATCGATCCAAAGGCTGATGGCGAAGTGCCGGAAGCTGTGGGCTGTCCACCGCGGCGAACCATCGGCGGAGACGATGCCGAGGGCGATCTGAAGCGGCGCGAGCTGGCGATTGACGATGTTCGGATAGCCGATCGGCGTGCCCTTCTCCGACGGGTAGACCAGTCCGCCGGCGCGGCCACTCTTGGCCTTCCAGTTGGCGAGGATCGCGGCCAACTGCGGGCCAACCGGGACGCTGCGCAGGGCCGCCACCGTCTTCACCGCATCGAGGGCGTTGTAGCGGTCGACGGCCTCGCGCACCTGAAGATCCTCTGGCCGGACGCGGCGCCAGTCGAGCCCCCTCGCCTCTCCGATCCGCAGACCTGCCAGCGCCATCGTCGCGAGGAACGGTCGGAGCCATGTCGTTGCGTGGAAGCTGTCGATTAGGGCCTCGGGATGCTCGGCACGGAAGGCGCGCAGAGCCTGGATCGGATGAGCTGCGTCGGTGCGCCGAACCTGGATCGTGCGCAGGCCGGAAGCGGTGCGCTCCCGCGCGATGAGGAACAGCGCATCGACGTCGGCCGCGGTCGCTAGCAGGGCCCGCACGACCTCGCGCTCGGGGATGCGCACGGTGTCCTCGGCTCGGCGGATCTCCGCCCGCCGCGTCTTCCGGCGGCTGCGCAGCGACCGGACCGGGTTCACATAGGCGAGCCGGCGCCGGATGGCCTCATCGTAGATGGCGCCGAGGACGATCCGCGCCCGCCGGCAGGTATCGTCCGTCCGGCCCTCGGCCTTCAGCTTCTCGAGCCAATCGCCGACGTCGGCCGGGTGCAGCTTCGGCAGCAACCGTGCGCCGAGGAACGGGGCGACGTGGTTGCGATAGTAGACCCGGTAGTTGTGGAGCGTCGCTCTGGCCGCCTGGTCGCTTTCGAGGGCCGTGATGAGCAACGCGTAGGCCTGGTCGACCGTGCTCGCCGCGCGGTCCGGAACGTGGCTCCCAGCGGCTACCTCGCCGCGCACGCGCACCATGAAGGCGTCGGCTTCCTTCCGCGTTGGAAATTGCTTGAACCGCCGTTCGCCGCCGCTGTCGTTGTAGCTCGCCAGCCAAGCAGTCTTTCCGCTCGGTAGCATCCTCTTCCTGATGGTCGCCATTCCATGACTCCAAGGCCGATGTCATACCGGCCGGAGGCAAGCTAACACGATTCTTTCAGGATTTTCCAGATAGCGCTTGACCCTCTATCAGGATTATCCATATAGCTAGGAACTGCGATGGCGCTCTTCAGAGACCTAATCCGCACGGTCTCCGAAGCGGAGGGCCTAAGTGAAATGGCTGTGACAGGTATTGGCCAGTATCTTCGCGATGCCGGACTGATATCGAAGCTTGGTCGCGGTAGGGCTGCAGCTAAGATGACGTCGGAAGATGCGGCTCATTTACTTATAGGGGTCAACGCCACTGCGCTAGCGAAAGACGCTCCAAATGTAGTGTCTGCGTACAAAGCAATCAAAGGCCGTGAAGATGTCTATCCTATAGAGCTGGAAAGCGCTGAGGAGGATTATGTAAGCCGCGCATTGTTTCGGCCGGAGGATCCCGTTCAGTGCTTATCTAGGCTGATCGGTTGTTACACAAAACAGGGAAGTGCTGATCCGGTTTTAAGCGAACGCTCTTATGCCGTAAGCATTACCTTTAGGAGGCCAGTTCCAAGGTTGGAACTTTGGATCGGCTGGCGAAGTGATGACCCGGATCAATTAGACGAGCCGCTGTGCATCCTAAATTTCTACGACGCCGGCGCGAAATCTTTGTCGGCTGGAGATAAGCGCGACACAACAACAATTAGTGAAGTTACCTTGGCCGCAGTCGGTCGAATTCTCGCAGCATAGGAACTTGCAAAATGACGAATAGTGCAACGCCCCACCTCGGGGCGAACGGGAGCGGCTTGCCGCTTGCCGAGGATCTGATGACCGGTGCGGATGCCATCGCGGCATTCATGTTCGGCTCGTCGACGGAAGCCAACCGTCGCCGCGTCTACCATGCGGCCGACAAGCTGGGCCTGCCGACCTTCAAGCTGGGTGGCACCCTCTGCGCTCGTCGCTCCACCATCATGGCGTGGATCGAGCGCCAGGAGAACGCGGCGTGAGCGCCGACACGCGGACGCAGGTGTTGGCGGCCATCGTCACCTGCATGGCCGACGCGATGGCTCAGGGCCGCGACGGGTTCGCGGCTGCCGCAGCGGAGTTTCCTGGCACGCCCGGCGGCGTGCTCGGAGAGGCGTATGCTGTGGCGTGTGATGCCCAGGAGGAAGCCTGGTGGCGGACGATCGAGCGGACCATTGATGGCGAGGTCATCCGGGAAGCCGTTGGCCGGGCAGGCGCGCCATGAGCAGCGGCGTGGAGGGCGCGACAATCGAGTCGTCGGCTTCCTCGCCGGACGATAGGCAGAGCTTCACATCGTGGAAGCTCGACCTCCTAACAGCGATCAATCTGGATCCTGCGGTCAGCGGAGCCGACATGCGCTTCGTCGTCTACATCGTTCAGGGTCTCAATCAGAAGACACGATCGTTCAACGTTTCCGACGAGACCGCGACGGAGGAGCTGAACTGCAAGAGAGACAAATTAGGGGACTCAAGGAAGCGGCTTGAAGCGACCGGTTGGCTGAGGGTTCAGAGAGGCCGGGGTTTCGGAGACGGCAGCTGGTATCGCTTCGATGAATCGAAGGTGGATCACCAGCTTCAAGAGAGAGACGATCGGCGAGCCGTTCGCAAAGAAGCCCGCGTAAAACGCCGATTGAGCAAGGCCGAACAGGCGAGGCTCTGTGCGGGAAAAAGCCGGCACAGCGCTGAAAGCAAGGCAACTCAACGGTCACTGCGCTGTGCCGGAAAATCCCCGCACAACGCTAATACTGGAGAGGGATCGCTCGATCAATCTAATGCGGGAAAAACCCCGCACAACAATGAGCCTTGTGCGGTGAAAACACCGCATAGCTGTGCCGGAAAATCCCCGCTTATACACCTACCTTATACACCTATCAGCACGGCTCTCCGGTCGCAGGATGTAGCACCAGAGGCATCGGACTACGCGGTTTGGGATGCCGACGACTGGCAGGCGCTGTTCGACGAGCGCGCTGGCGTCTTGGAGTTCGACGGCGGTCACAGCCGGGCGGATGCCGAGCAAATGGCGGCCGAGGAAGTAAGCGGCCTGCGATCATCAATTTGAGAGATCACCCTCCCCTCCACGGGGGAAGAGTGAAGCGTGCCGGGCGCATCCCGGAAACGAAACGGCCGAGGCGACCCCTGCCAGGGTCCCTCAGCCTGATCATCACGAACCCGCTGAGGATCAAGATGACTGTTCAACCATCTACCACATCGAATGAAGGATCGGTGAATTCCGATCGCGAGGCGCTGAGGGCGCTCAGGGCGGCGATGCTGGCCCAGATCGCCTCGGACGTCACTCGGCTGGATCGGCTGGCTCAGCGCACCGTCGGAGGCCGCGCATGACCTCGCCCGGCCGCATTGAGATGGATCGCCTGCGCGAAAGGGCGGAACGGCTCGAAGAGTTCTACCAGATCCATTCCGACATCGAAGGACAGGTCGATGAAGCATGCCTCATGGCCGACCTCGCCATGCAGTGGTGGGATCACCTCTCGGAGCAGAACGCGGACGTCCGCGCCCAGACGGGGACCGGTCTGGCAATGTCCGAACGCGAACGGCGGATCGCAGCCTTTGCCTTCGGCGAGATCTGGGACCGTCTGCGCAAGATTGATGAGCGCATGTCGGCCGAAATGCCAATCAAGGCGGGCGCTTGATGGGCTGGCGTCTCACCGTTGCGGTGATGCTGCCGGTGATGTGGTGGCGAATCCGCTTAGTCCCCTGGTGCTTGGAAGTCTTGGCATCGTGGGATCAGAGAGCCGCCGGCCATGCCGTTGCGCGTGGTGATTCTGCTGCTGCTGCCTATCACTTCGATCGGGCCCGCCGTCGCCTCACGCGCGCCGCGGCAGCGCATGCGGGGCCTACGTCGGATCGAACCGGAGGCCCCACATGAGCATCCCCGGTCTCGATCTCGACCGCTTCCGGAAGTGCATCGGGCTGATGCGGCGCGGTGCAACCCCGGGCGAACGGTCCGCCGCGATGGCAGCGGCTGGCCGTGTGACGGCTTCGGCCGGCCTTTCGCTTGAGGAGGCGGTCCTGCAGCTCGACCGCGGCGGCGCGCGTCCGGTGATCATGCTGCATGACGTCGAGCCATCGGCGCCGTGCCGCACGCCTATGCGGACGAAGCCGCCGAAGCCGAAGCCACCGACGCTCGCGGAGGTCATGGCTGAGCGAGAACGGGTAGACGCGGCTCGCCGGGCCTATGCCGCGCGGCACGAGAAGCGCCTGCAGAAACTCTACGCCGAGCAGGAGGAGCAGCAGGCCGCCGACATAGCGGCTCAGGCGGTCCGTGATCAAGAATGGACTCAGGTCCGCGCTCAACGACCGGCCGAGCCCACGCGGTCACCCTGAAAGAACCCCGCCGCACGATAGAAAATTTCAATCGTGCGGCGTTTCATCCATAGGTATCTCGATACCACAGGAGGGCGCAGTGATCCTCGACCTATTTCACGCCGGTGAATGCATCGGCAGCGTTGTCCGGTCCGTGGGCAACGCTTTCGCCTACGCTCTAACCGGCGTGGCAGTAGGCCAGTTAGCCGACAGCGATGCCGCCGCCGCGGCGCTCGCCCGCCGGCAACAGGAGGCCGCATGACCATCAGGGGGATTGCTGTCGTCGCCGAGGAGTTGGACGTTCAGCAGCACGTGATCCGGTTCTGGGGAGTTCAGTTCCCCCAGATCAGTCCCATCCGCAGGAACGGTCGGCGCTACTATCGACCCGAGGACGTGGAGCTGCTGCGGGGCGTGCGCGAATTGCTACACGTGCAGGGCTTCACCATCGCGGGTGCCCAGGGGGTTCTCCGCAGCAAGGGCATCACCTTCGTCCGCGCCGTCGGACGGGGCGAGGCAACCGCGGTCGATCATCTTGATACGGCAATCGATTTGATCGCTTTGGCCGATCTATCGCCGGAGCAGCGAGACGCTCTGAGGTCGGCGCTGGCCGATCCGATGGCCTGCCGTGAGCTCGCCGATCAGTGCCTCAAACAGGCTCGAGACGCTGGAGGCCGTCATGCATGACCGGCTCATCGGTGAGGTGCGGAAGTCGGCGCGGGAGAGCATCCGGGTCATCCTGCGCGAGAAGCGCGGCGACGTCGGCCTGGATCTCCGTATCGCCGTCACGAACGGCCGGGGCGGTCTTACCGAGACCGCGAAGGGCATCCGGATCCCGCTGGCACAAGTCGGCGACGTCATCAGCGCGCTGCAGGAGGCTCAGCGATTAGCTGGGCCGCCCGATCCGTAACCCCGATGTGGCCAGCAGCCTCGGGCGAAGTCGCTGCAGGGTAAAGGAACGCGTGATAACCTCGGCGCCTACATCTCCACCTGCGTCCCGAGCTCGACGACGCGGGGTGGTGGGATCCGGTAGTAGTCGGGCGACCGCACAGCGTTGCGCGCCATGAACGCGTAGAGCGGCTCCTGCCATGAGGACAGCTCGGGGCGCAGCGACGGAACCGGCTTCTCGCGTCCAATGAAGAACGAGGCTGTATCCGGATCGACGCCTACTTCATCACGATGCAGCCTCAGCGCCGCCATCACATCAGGTTTCTCGGCGAACCCGAACGTGAGCCAGACCAAGCTGAAGCCAGCTGGCAGCGGCTCAATCTTGATGCGCTCCGACTCGGACACCCGTGGTGCCCGCTCCGTCGTCACCTTCAGCATCACCACCCGCTCATGCACCACCCCATTGTGGCGGACGTTCAGCGCGAGCGCTGCTGGGACGATCTCCGTCTGCTTGGTGAGATAGATGGCGGTGCCACGCATTCGGATCGGAGCGTCCGCCCGACCAAGGCCCGCAATGAAGTCCGTCATCGTGGCGGCGTCCTTGTCGCGTCGGTCGAAAGCAACAGCCCGACCCTTGCGCCACGTGAGCATCAGCGTGAGCGCCGCACTTCCGACTAGGAGCGGAAACCAGCCTCCTGCCGGAATTTTATGGATGTTGGCGCCGACGAAGGTCAGATCGAGCAGGAGGAACAGACCTGCAACCGGGAAGATCAGATAGGGTGGCCAGCGCCATAGGCCGTAGGCGACGGTGGCGACGAGGAGCGTGGTGACCATCATGTCGCCCGCGACCGCGATGCCATAGGCATTGGCAAGGGCATCCGAGGAGCGAAAGCCGAAGACCAGACCGAGTACCACGGCGGCCAACAGCCAGTTGAGCTGCGGCACGTATACCTGTCCGATTGATTCCTCAGAGGTCTGTCGGATCTCGAGTCGAGGGATGGCTCCGAGTTGGATTGCCTGTTGCACGAGGGCGAATGCCCCGGAGAGCACCGCTTGACTCGCGATCACCGTGGCCAGCGTCGTAAGCCCAACGAACGGAGCGAGCGACCAGCTCGGAAAGAGCAGGAAGAATGGATTGGCTGCTGCCGCAGGATCGGTCAGCACGAGGGCGCCCTGCCCGAGGTAGTTGAGCAAGAGTGCCGGTAAGACGAAAGCGAACCAGTTGATCCGGATGGCGCCACGGCCGAAATGGCCCATGTCGGCATACAGCGCCTCACCGCCGGTGAGCGCCAGGAAGACCGATCCAAGAACCGCGAACGTGACTCCCGCACCCGCATGACCGACATAAGCCAGCGCGTATCGCGGATCGAAGGCGAGTAGGACACGCGGCTGCTGAAGTAGGTGGTACAGCCCGAACAGGGCCAGGGTGAGAAACCAAGCGGCCATCACCGGGCCGAACAGGAAGCCGACGCTGCCGCTCCCACGGCTCTGAATCGCGAACAGCCCAATTAGGACGACCGCCGCGATCGGCACGACGCAGGGCGTGACGACCGGGGTCACGAGCTGAAGACCCTCGATTGCGCTGAGGACGGAGATGGCTGGCGTGATCATCGCGTCCCCGAAGAACAGGGACGCGCCGGCTAACCCAATGATGGTCAAGGCTGGCCGCAGCTTTCCAGCGACCGGCAGCGCCAGAGACAGGAGCGCCATGGTGCCGCCCTCGCCCTGATTATCCGCCCGCATGACGAACACGACGTACTTGAGCGCGACGATCAGAATGACAGCCCAAAACACCATCGATAGAACGCCGAAGACGGTCGTCTCGCTCGCGGTCTCGCCGGCTGCCTTTAGCGACTCACGAAAAGCATAAATCGGGCTCGTACCGATGTCGCCGAACACCACGCCGAGCGCCCCCAGGAGCAAGGCTGGTCGGACCGGATGCTCCGCGGCCGCTGGGGTCGACACGGCATCGGCGGATGAGGTCATCGTGCTTCCTGGCGAGCGCCAGCGGGCTTGATACCGTCCCGGTCTCAATCGCCAGCGAGGGCACTATGCAATGTGGCGGCTGGATACGCGACCAGGAACGAGCGAATACAAAAGACTGATCGACAGCGGCGCACGCGAGGCTCACCGGGCCGAACCAAACGTCGATGGGTAGGCCCTCGGCAGATGCCGCCTGCGATCGAGCCAGGCACTTGATCCGAGACGCAGTTTCACGTTATGTTCTCGTGTCGATGCTGGCCTGAGCCAGTGATCGACATGCCATAGGGCAGGCCCGAGAGAGGGTCAGCCGCGGGCCTTCGATCCGGACAGCCGGAGGAGCCCACCCGCGTGTCGTTCGACATCTCTGCCCACAGAAAGCCAGGTCGCCGTTCGATTGTCGGCGCGCATCCGCAGCGTGATGCGATCGAAGCGGCCTGCGCTGCCGGCATCAGCCTTCGCCGTGTAGCCGAGCGGTTCGAGGTTCCCCGCATGTCGTTGTGGCGGTGGTGGCGAGGTCTGCCAACCGAGTACCGCACCGCACTCGGCGCCGCCGTCGCTGATCAAGATGATGCTCGGTGGCGTGAGGTCAGTGCAGGTCTGGCCGCCATCGCCCGGCGTTATCCGGATACGCGCGCGGACATCGCCGACCTGACACATCGCATTTGCCAACCACGGGCCCACCGCTCCGTCGGGGAGCGAACTCATGCCGCCTGAGACAGCCCATGCCAGAGATCTTCCGCAAGCGGTCACCTGCACACACAGCAAGGATGATCCGACCCAAGAGGACCTCCCCGCGAGAGCGGGGGTACAGTTCGCGATGGGACCGCCTCTCCAAAGCGTATCGGCGGGAGCACCCATTCTGTCAGTGGTGCGAGCAGATCGGTCGGCTGAGGCCTGTCGAGGTCGTCGACCACAAGATCCCAGTCGTGGATGGCGGAGCGGTGTTCGAGCCGCAGAACTGGTGGGGCCTATGCCTCCCGCATCACGGGCTCAAAACCGAGATGGAGAGATATGCGCGCCTCCACGACCAAATCGATCGTCTGGTCATCTGGTGCGACGAACCTTCGGCGCGCCCAGCCCGGTTTGCAATATCAACGACATGAGATCCGCATGAACGCCCCCGATCTACGCATCAGCGACGAGGCCGTGGACCACGTTCGCGAGATGGTAGCAGCGTGGCCAGGTGATGCTCGCGATCTGGCTCTTGCCCTGAGCACGATGGGCAGCGCGCTCCTGCTCATCATCGATGGTCGGGACGACCAGATTGCCATGTACGAGGCCGCGGCCAAGGCCATCACACACGCCAGCACGAGGCCCGCGCTCAATGGCTGAACCGCTTGTCATTTCCTTCGCAGCTGACACCAGCCGCGCGCAATCCGCGATGGCAACGCTCACGTCGCAACTCATCGGCAACATGACACAGGTCGGCGTTGCCATGAGCGGGGGCGCAGCGAACGCGAACGGCTTCGGCGGCGCGATCGGCACGCTCGCCAATAACGCGGCCAAGGCCGCCGCGTCGGTCGCTGGTGACATCGGCAAGATCAGCAGCGCCACTGTGGGGGCGGCTACGAAAGACTCCGCCACCCTTCAGAGCGTCACCACGGCGTTCACCGCCGCCGCCCTCGGATCGAAGACCGCGGCGGCCGGTGTGCAGGCTGGCGTCGCCGGCACCAGCACGGCCCTGACGACGATCCTAGCGCAGGTCCCGGCGCTCGGCGGCGTCGCGGTCGCGCTCGGCACCGTCGGCCTCTCCTATGCCGTCGTCTCGGCTGCCGTGGGTCAGGCCAACGCGCAGCTCGACAAGTTCGTAGCCCTCGGCGCCACGGCTGAGAAAACCGGCATTGGCGTTGAGCTCGTTCAGCGCTTCCAGGACATCGGCAAGGAGGCGAAGCTCAGCGGCGAGCAGATCGAGGCGGCGCTTCAGAAGGCCGGGCAGACGCTCACTCCGAAGTTCGAGCAGACCGATCCGACCAAGAAGCAGCTCTTCGACGTGTTCGAAAGTGGCTACACCGGCGACTTCCAGTCCAAAGGTCTCTCGCAGTACCTCGGATCGAAAGACAACGACGCACGTATTCGCGCCGTAGTCACAGCCATGCAGGAGCTTCGCGACCTCGGGCTGCAGGTTGGCGCGATCGATCTCGCCGACAAGGTGTTTGGGCGCGACGTGGCCGACCGCATCCGCTCCGGCCGGCTTGAGATCGAGGCGATCGCCGAGGCGTTGGACCGGAAGCGCGAAGACCTCGTCTCGCGCGAGCAGGTCTCGACGGCGGAGGAGTTCCGCGACCGCCTCGCCGACGCGGCGGACGAGATCGACAAGGCCCTGCACGTCTCGGTGGCGCTCGCCGGCGCCGGCCAGACGGTGCTGGACGTGTTCCTCAAGATCGCCGAGACAACGGCCAGGGCCGCAACATCGGCTGGCACCTTCCTCGATAAGGTGCTCGCCGCGGCAAGGGTGCCGCTGAACGTGCCACAGGGCGCCGACCTGCAATCACCCTTGGCGCCCCGCACGCGCACCGAGGGACAGGGCAGCCTTGGGGCAGACCTCGGAGCCGTCGCCGGCACTGGAGCTCGCGGCCGCACGCTGTACGACAAGCCGATTGGCCCGGAGCCGCTGATCCCGACCGTGACGCCCCCGCCTGGCGGCCCACCTCGTCGACCGCTCAGCATCATCGAGGATGCCCAGCGCACGCCCCATGAACCGAAAGGCCGGGGCGGCGGCGCATCCGAGACGGACCCGATCGAGACTTTCACGAACGCCCTGGAGAAGCAGGCGGCAGCACTGAAGGCCGAGACCGAGGCGTTCAACAAATCGAACGTCGAGAAAGCTGTCGCGATCCAGATCGCCAAGGCCAACGAGGTCGCGACCCAGAACGGCAAGACGCTTACCGACGCGCAGACGGCGGCCATTGTGAAAGCCGCGACCGAGACCTCGAACTACAAGGACAAGCTCGCCGATCTGGAGCAGCAGCAGCGCCAGGCCGCCGACGCCGCAAAGTTTTTCGGCAACGCGCTTTCGGATGGCTTTTCCGACGCGATCATCGAGGGGAAGAGCTTCGGCAACGTCCTCTCGGACATCCTGAAGCAGGTCGAGCGTTCGACCTTCCAGGCGGTGTTTACCGGGCAAGGGCCGCTCGCCGGCTTGCTCCAGACGGCGGCCCCGGCGAGCGCAGGCAACAACGCGCTCGGTGGCCTGCTCGGCTCGACGATCGGCGCCTTCGGAAAAGGTGGCAACGCAGGAGGCCTTGGCTCAATCGGCGGCCTGCCGGTCCAGGGTCCGTCTCTCCCGGGCACCTCGATCTTCGACACCATCGGCAGCTTCTTCCGGGCCAGCGGCGGCCCTGTCTCCGCGGGCATGCCGTATACGATCGGCGAGAAAGGCCGCGAGCTGTTCGTGCCGAACCAGAACGGCCAGGTCGTTCCCATCGCGAAGGGGGAAGCCGGCAGCCGGCCGATGAGCGTGAGCACGGGCGGGAACACCTACAACATCACCCCGGCGCAGGGCGTCACGCCAGAGCAGTTGCGGGCGACGCTCGAGCACTACGATCAGAAAAGCTTCGAGGCGCTGCCCGCTCGGCTCCGCTTGGCGAAGGCGATGTTCGATTGATGGGAGCCGCCCGAATCCCTAGCGCAGTCGAGCTGATGCGCTTCCCCGCCGGCGACCGTGCCCTTTGGCTCCGGTGGCTTGTCCGCTGGCACCGCGATCAGGCTGCAGCTCATCAGGCAGCAGGATCATCGAAGGGCGTCACGCGCCACCGGAACAGCCTTCGGAAGGTGATGACCGTGGCGGCGCAGTGCGAGGTCCAGATCTCGTGACGAGGCGGAGCGCATCAGCGGAAAGACCGAGCCTTTGATGGCTCTTCAAAAAGCCTGCCCAAAGGAGGGTGACCCTCCTTACCGGCCCATTGGCTTCAGCCCCCACCCAGTAGGGCGGGAACATCGCCCCCCGCCATTCAGCGAACCGGCTGTCGACCGCACCACTCTCGCTCCCTGCGGCAACGAATAGATGCACCCCTCCAACGAATCCGCTCAGGTTCGAGGTGGAGTTCCAGACGGTGGCCGTCCGTGGACGAGCCAGCCCGGCAGCATCAAGCCGACGTATGTCTAGGCCGGTACTGCCGACCTTGAACCGATCGCCATCAACCTCCT
This sequence comes from Methylobacterium sp. WL6, assembly GCF_008040095.1. Lineage (NCBI taxonomy): Bacteria > Pseudomonadati > Pseudomonadota > Alphaproteobacteria > Hyphomicrobiales > Methylobacteriaceae > Methylobacterium > Methylobacterium sp. WL6. The sequence goes on from NZ_VRVH01000010.1 coordinate 17,887, forward strand.
GTCTCGGGCCTTCCGGCAGATACCAGCACCGCTCGGTCCCGACCCCCACCCGGGGACACAGCCACACTGCCTCTGCTCCACCAGACCAAGGGGGCCCATACCCCCAGCCCATTCATCGCATCCCATTGGCCGTTCGCTTCAATCGGCGTCGGTCAATAAGGGGTAGGGGGTGTCGATTAATCGAAATGCATCACGGCTTCAGGACCGGATGGGAAACCGATTCTCGCCAACAGAAAATAAAAAAAACGCGGCGTAGGCGACGTGGCCTGCCTCTAGAACCCTACCCGTCCGATTCGGCGCAGCCCGAAAACATACTCGAGGCATGGCTTGATCAGCACCAGAAGGCGACGACGACAACCAAGACGTTCTTTCGAGTGAGCTCGTGGTAGCAGGTTGCGACGCGATGGACGCCTTTCAGGATAAGAAGGTGGCATCGACGCACCAGCGCGCACGATGAAGGCGACGCGCATGTTGCCCTCTAGATACCGGGATACCACTGCGCGATCGACACGATTAAGGAGACGGCACGGGCGAAATTTACGTCGGCCCAGCAGGAAACCGTATGACGTCGCTCTGGAGGTTCTTGTCGCCGCGGAGATCGGATTTGGGGCGGATTTTCAGCGCCCCGTCGCGCGATGGGGACGTATTGGCCGATCCCGTTGCAGGTTCACGGAGCTCCCGAGACCCGAAGGAGTTTCGGATCCCAACCGGCCTGCGGGCGACCCCAACCGGCTTGAGGCGGATCCTGGTGATCGGCTCCTGCCTCGTCGAAGATCTGGTCTCCCATTCGAACGACAGCGGGGCGACGCCCGGCGACTTCGTCCTGTTCAACAACATCGGACGACTGCCCGACACCCCGCCGCAGCCGATCGCCGCCTACGACGTGCAGATCGTCCAGATCCCGCTGCGCACCCTGCTGGCCGACGCGCATTTTGCCAAGCTCAAGTATCATCGCACCGAGGATTACCGGATCGTCTTCGATCAGGCCGTGCAGCGCCTGAGCCTCGCCCTCGACGCGGCGATGCGCTGGAACCGCGAGACCGGACTCGCGAGCCTCGTCGTCAACTACTTTCGCCCGCAACAGGACGTACTCGGGCGCCTGTTGCCGCGCAACGACTTGAGGAACTTCAGCTATTTCATAGATCGCCTTAACGAGAGTCTCGCCGATCTCGTCGCTGGCTATGCGAACGGCTACATCCTCGACTTCGACGCTATCTCGGCTACGATCGGACGCATCCACGTTCAGGACGAGCATCTCTGGATGCTGAACCACAATTCGACGTTGAGCGATTTCGATGCCGTCCACGATCGCGCCCGCCTCCACCCGCCGCCGCCGGTCAGCCAGCAGAGCGATATGCGGATCGACGCGTTCTTCGATGCGGTCCACGCCGAGATCGAGGCTATGGTCCGGACGCTGCGGCAGATCGATCCCGTCAAGCTGGTGATCGTCGACCTCGACGACACGCTCTGGCGCGGCGTGCCCGCCGAGGAGGCGGGCGAGGCGAAGACTAACGAGGGTTGGCCGTTCGGCCTCGCCGAGGCGCTGGACGTCCTTAAGGCAAGGGGGATCGTGCTCGCCATCGCGAGCAAGAATGACGACGCGACGATCCGCGCCGTCTGGGATTCTCAACTCGGCGACCGGCTGGAACTCGCCGACTTCGCGGTCGTGATGATCGGCTGGAATCCGAAGGTCGAGAGCGTCGCCGCGATCCTACAACAGGTCAACGTCCTGCCGTCGAGCACCGTGTTCATCGACGACAACCCGGTCGAGCGGGCCGCCATCGAGGCGGCGTTTCCGGGTATCCGGACGCTCGGGGCCGACCTCTACGGCATCCGCCGGACGCTTCTGTGGTCTGCCGAGACGCAGGTGCCGTTCATCTCGGACGAATCCGGAAGGCGGACCGAGATGATCCAGGCGCAGGTGGTGCGCGAGGAGACCCGCAAGACGGTCTCGCGCACCGAGTTTCTGGACAATCTCGACATCCGGGTCGCGTCGGACGTCATCACGACGATCGGGCATGGCCGCTTTCCCCGCACGCTCGAACTGATCAACAAGACCAATCAGTTCAACACCACCGGCCACCGGTGGACTTCGGAGGCGATGCAGGCGGCCCTTCAGGAGGGCGTGGTGATCCATGCCTTCTCGGTCGCCGACCGCTTCACCGATTACGGCCTCGTCGGCGCCGTCCTCCTGCGCGGCGCCGCGATCGAACAACTCGTCATGAGTTGCCGCGTCGTCGGGCTCGACATCGAGCAGCGGATGCTGGCGAGCATCATCGACGGGCTGAAGCGGGACGGTTCGACCCGGGTCTCGGCGTGCTTTCTCACGACGGACAGGAACGCACCCTGTGCCGACGTCTTCGCTGATTCCGGGTTTCGCGCCGAGGGTGAGGGGTGGGTGTTCGATCTCGACTGACCGCGCGCGCGGCGGCAAACCTTCGTTCGGGCGCATCCTCGTTCACCGAACTGGCCACAACGCTGTCGGCGCGTGGACAGCGGGAGGCGGGTCCGATCCCGGTGCGCGATGCTTCGGCACGTTGTCTTTGCCGCGTCGAGGGCGCTTCCGGGTCGGCGACACAGGGTGGGCGGAACAGGACGCGATGAAGTTCTTTCGCAGCAAACGTCGTCCGCGCGTCGATCCGGTCATCGCGGATCATACCCGACGCGTTCAGGATTCCGGCCTGTTCGACGCCGAATGGTATCTTGCGACCTATCCCGAACTCGCGGGCTTCGGGCCGGGCCCACTGGCGCATTTCTGCGAATACGGCCTGAACGAGCATCGCGATCCCGGGCCAAACTTCGACACGCGCCGCTACCTCGACGCCGTCCCCGCGGCCGGTACGAGTCCGCTGCCACCTTTCCTGCACGCGATCGAGGCAGGCGAGGCCGGGACCGGATGCCCGGTCTGGCTGCGGGACGACGACGCGTCGCTGATCTACCTGATCCGCACCAGCGGGCTGTTCGACGAAGCGTGGTACCGCGACACCTACCCGGACGTCGCCAGGGGCGGATGGGATGCGCTGGCCCACTACCTCGAATACGGCGCGGCCGAACTGCGGGACCCCGGCCCGGCCTTCGATGCCGAGCATTACGCGCTCACGTATCCGCGCGACCGCGAAACCTTCCCGATCCCGCTCGTCCATTACCTTCGGCTGGGTCTCCGCCGCGGCCATCGGCCGACGGGCGTCTCGCGCTACGAGCGCTGGCTCGCCGTCCACGACGATCTCGAAGCGGCGGATCTGGAGCGGATCGCCGCCGAACCGGTGCCGGCGACCGTGCATTGCATCGTCGTCGTCGAGGGGGACGGCGCCGGCGCGTTCGTGAGCGCCCTCGCAGGTCAGGCCGGTGCCTCCTGGCGCGCCATGCTGCTGCGCGGCTCGGACATGGACGGCGCCACATGGAGGACGATCGTTGCCCAGGTCGCCGCCGAGCCGCGAATCGCCTGCGTCGATACGATCGCCGAGGCGCTGACAGGGCTGGCGGACGGGGACATCGTGCTGCTTGCCAGCGGGGGGAGCCGGCTGCGGCCGCACGCTTGTCACGCGTTCGCGGCCGCGCTCGGCCATGGAGCGGCGCTCGGCGCCTACAGCGATCACGACCGGATCGATGGGATCGGGGCGCGGCATGCGCCGGTGTTCGCGCCCGCCATGTCGCCCGTGCTCATGCGGCAGGTGCCCTATGCCGGCTCGGTGATCGCCCTGCGCATCGCCCCGCCGACCCGTAGGATGCTGGCGGGTGCATCGGGCCGCCTCGGGGATTCCGACCGGGCCTGGGCGGACCTGCTGCTCGGGCTCGACCCCGCGCGGGTGATCCGCATCCCGTTAATCCTCCACCACCGCGCCGTGGACGAGGCGGTGCCGCCATCGCGCACGAACCAGCCCGTTCCCGATCCGTCGCAGAACGCGACCGAGGCACCCGACGGCCTGTTGGAGCCGCTGCCCACCGTCCGGATCGTCATCCCGACGCGGGACCGAAGTGCCCTGCTGCGGGCCTGCATCGACAGCGTTCTAACACGCACCGACTACCCGTCCGAGCGTTATCGCATCGTTATCGTGGACAACGGTTCGTCGGAGGATGAGACGGCGCGATACTTCGCGGAGGTCGCGTCGGATTCGCGGCTGCGCGTCGTCGCCTCGCCCGGCCCGTTCAACTTCTCCGAGATCTGCAACGCCGGCGCCGCGGGCGCGGACGAAGACATCCTCGTCTTCCTCAACAACGACACCACCGTCCGGCAGCCGGATTGGCTGCGCCGGCTCGCCGTCCACGCCGCCCGGCCGGAGGCGGGCGCCGTCGGCGCGCGGTTGCTCTATCCGAGCGAGACGGTGCAGCATGGCGGCGTCGTCCTCGGCATCGCCGGCGTCGGCGCGCATGCCCTCGTCGATCTGCCGGAGGCGACTGCGCGCGCCCTCGATGCGACCCGTGAGATGAGCGCCGTTACCGGGGCCTGCCTCGCGATCCGGCGTTCGGTCTTCGTGGAGATCGGCGGCTTCGACCCGCTGCTGCGGATCGATTACAACGACGTGGACCTCTGCTGCGCCGCGCAGGCTGCGGGATACCGCAACCTCTACGTCGCCGAGCCGCTGCTACTGCATCACGAATCGCTCTCGCGCGGCGCCTCCACGACCCGGGCGGACCAGGGCCGCAACGTCCGCGAGGCGATCCGCGTGCGGCGGCGACACGCGGCGGTGATCCGAGACGATCCGTTCTACAATCCGAACCTGTCGCGGGAGAGGATCGGGGGCCTCGCCGTTCCGCCGCGGGTGGTTCCCCCATGGCGGCGTCCGCCCTCCGGCGTTCGCAGGGTTCTGCTGCTGAGCGCCGGAGACGGCATCGGCCGGTGGGTGGCGGATCAGGCGGCGTTTCTCACCGCGCGGGGCTTTGAGGTCATCCTCGGTGGCCCCGACTGGGAGGACGTGACCACCGACCCAGATCGCCGTCGGGTCCGGCTTGCGAATCCCGCGGAGGCGGCGGTCTTCGCGACGCGCGAAGGCGTCGATGCGGTCGTCGCCCACACCGCGCCGTTCTTTGCGGTGACGCAGCATCTCGGGCGGCGGCCGCTCGTCTACTGCGTCGATCACGGCGACGCGCCGCCGGGATCGGGGCCCTGTCGCGACGCGCGGGCGGACGCGATCCTCGACAAGCGCTACCACGCCGCGCTGGCGCGCCGCGTCTTCTCGACGTCGCCGTCCGCACGGGACGCCCTGTTCGGGCAGGAGACGGTGCTGCTTGCCCACGACCGCCCGGCGGGTGCGGCATGGTCCGAGGCCTGGGCTGTGCGACGCCCGGCGCTCCGCGAAAAATTCGGTTTCACCGGGCGCTTCGTCGTGATCAATCTCTTCGGCATGGACGCAGGAGACGCGCGGGACGATGGCATTGAGGACTTCGTCGCACTTGCCACCGAATATCCGTTCACCGATCCCGCACTTAAAGTCCGACCTCTTTTCGTCGCGGCCAGCCGTGGTCCCGTCTCCTGTCCCGACGAGCCTACCGACCTCGTGACGTTCGCGTCCCTTGGCGGTGCCGACCTCTTCGACCTGTTGGCGGCCAGCGACCTCTATCTGACCCCGCAACGCCGGCAGGGCGTCGCGTGCGGCATTGCGCTCGCGCTCGCCATGGGGCTGCCGGTGGTCGCATCAGAGATCGCGGCTCATCGTGCCTATCCCCTCGAGATCGCCGCGGACCTGCCAGGGTTGTATCGGCTGATCATGCCCCATGCAGAAAGCTGGTGCGCAGGCACTGTGCACCGGACGGCGGTACTCATGCCCGGCGCGGATCCTCTGGCCGTGCTGGCGGACACGATCGCCCTCGACTTGGACCGCGATTTTGCCGAACACTGGATCTGAGCACCTCACGCGACGCCTCGAATTCGACGCGCTCGGATGCAAGTGCTTCCCCATGGGGCAGACTTCCTGCGGCTGGAGTTCCGCCGCAGGGCCAGGATTCTCAAAACACCGCATGAAACCGGCCGACGCCTCCCACCGCGCGAACCATGCGGGTTTCACCCTGATCGAGATGACGCTGGTCCTGGCGATCATCAGCCTGATCGCTGCACTTGCCTTGCCGCGTGTGTCGTTCTCGGGGAGCGCGACGAGCTTGCGTGTTAAGGGGTTCGAGATCGCGGCGATTCTTAGGGCCGACCGCGATGAAGCCGTCCGCAGCGGGCGCCCGGTGACAAGCGTCGTCGATCTCGCGGGCGGCCGCGTGCTGTCCAGCGCCGAGAATGGGGTAGTCGCCATCCCAACCAACCTGTTTCTGCGCATCTCCGGCGCGGGGCTCGACGGCATCCGCTTCCTGCCGGACGGGCGGGCGTCGGGCGGAGAGATTTTTCTGATGCGGGCCGACCGGTCCGGCATCCTGTCGGTCCGGGTCGATCCGCAGACCGCAGCGATCGTGATTGACCGGGGCACACGTCTTGACGAGTGAGGTGGACGCCCGCGCAACACACACCGCGCGACGTCGCCGCGTCCCGCCCGCGCGGTTGCGTTCGGCTGGCTTCCTCCTTCTGGAGGCGCTGGCGACGATGGCGATCGGTGCGATCATCCTCGTCGCGATCGGGTCACTGCTCGGGCTAATGTCGCGGCAGGCCGACCGGACGGCGGAGCGCACCGAACGCTTAGACGTCGCCGGCCACGCTCTGGCCGCGCTCGCCCGCGACATCGGGTCGATCGCGCGCGCGCGTTGGGCCGGGCCGGGCCAACGGAACTTCGTGTTCGCGGGCCTGCCCGACCGGATGCTGTTCTCCCTCGACCGAACTGATGCGGACCGCACGCCCCGGAGCCTCGCGATCCTGCTGCAGGGGACCGAGACGAAGGACGGCAGCACCGTGCTTCGCGCCGAGGCGCCGCTCTCGCCCCTCGATCGCGAGGAGGCCGCACTCGATTTCGCGCCCGCGCACACAGTCTACGCTGGCACGGCCTTGGTCCGCTTCGCCTATGTGGTGGCGCCCGGCGAAGGCGCTCCCGAACTGTTGGTCGACGTCTGGCCCGCGGCCGAAACGTTGCCGATCGCCGTGCGCGTCGCCTTCACCGATCCCGCAAGCGGGGAGATCCTGTCGAGCCTTCGCGTCCCGCTACGGATCGAGGCAGAGCCGGGCTGCGCCGCACCGCGAAAGGCGTTCTGCAGCCGCATCGATCCTCGCTCGCTTGAGGACCAGGGCGAGCCCGGCGTGCCGACGGCCGGCATGGCCGCTGCGGGTGGGCGCTGAGATGCGCAGCCGGCAGGACGGCTTCATCCTCGTGGCGGTGCTCGGCATCATGGCCCTGCTCCTGAGCCTTGCTGGCGGGACGGCGCTGATGGTGCGCTCAGCGATCAATGGCGTGCGCGGTACCGCCGACGACCTCAGACTCGACGCGATGGTCCGCTCCGGCATCGACCTCGCGGCCCACGAACTGTTCGCACTGAAACTCCCGACGGCGCGAATCCGCGACCAGCGGATCGCCGTCGACGGCGGCACCATCACCCTGTCCGCAGTCGACGAATCTGGCCGGATCGACCTGAACTGGTCTGATCCCATGCTGCTGGCAGGCGCGTATCGCGCCGTTGGGCTGACCGGCTTAAAGCCTGAGGTATTCGCCGCCCGCGTCGTGCAATGGCGCGACCGCTACGAGGACAAACCGCCGGCGAACGCCGATCCGGCCAAGATCAACCTCGCGGCCAAGCCCGTCGGCCGGGGCAAAGACGGCTTCCGTACCGTGGCGGAACTCCGCTGGTTGGCCGACGTCACGGACGACGATGTAGCCGCCCTCGCGCCCCTGCTCACCGTCGACAACGTCCAGGGCCGCGTGAACGTGCTGGAAGCCTCCGCGACGGTTCTGATGGCGCTGCCCGAGATGAGTCCGAGCCTCGTCGCGCAGGTGGTGGCTTTGCGTGCTGCGCCGCGTGCGACGATCGACGATCGGCTCAAGCTTTTGCTGCCGAAGCAGCAGCCGTTGATCACCACGACACGCGGCACGGCCTTCCGCGTCCGCGTCATGGTCACCACCGTGGCGGCCGCCAACCGCAGCGTCGCCGTTACCCTGGCCCGTGCTCCGGTCCGCGAGGCACCGTACTACGTCACCGCTTGGGAGCGCTGACCGGCTCCGAAGCGGCAAGGGTCAGATCCGGTTGGTCGGCTTGACCACGAAGTAGAGGTCGTCAGACGCCACGAGCCGGGTCTCGATCGCCATCCGCTCGATCATCATCGTCAGGTCGAGGATCGCCATGTCACTCTCGCTGCGGAAATTTCCGGCGCGGTCGGCGAGCAGGTTGCGCAGCAGCGTGCCCCCCATCGGCAGCACCTCGACCACGTCGAAGGCGGCAAACAGCATCGAGCGCAGGTCGGCGCTGCGGGGCGCCTCGCTTGGATCGTAACTGGCTACCGCCGGGATGGTCGGCAGCGTCAAGCGGGCATCGATCCGGTCCTCCTGCTCCGCTTTTAGGTTCCGCCGCAGGTGCGCGGGCAGGTAGCCGAAGATCTCGTCGGCGAGCCGGCGGGCATCCCGATCCATCTGAAGGCGCGGCGGCCCGAAGTAATCGAGACCGAGGATCAGCCCGTCCGGCGAGACGATCCGGTTGAGGAAGGGCAGGAACCGTTCGAGGTCGGCGCAATGGTGCAGGGAGTGGCAGAAAAACACCACGTCGAAGCTGCGGTCGATCGGAGGCGGATGGTTGAAATCGAAGGCTAGAAACTCGGATTCGAGCGGAAACGGCTCGATCTTGCGCCGGGCGTCCGCGAGCAGGGCCGCGTCATATTCGTAGAGCGTGATCTTCGATAGAGGCCAGTGTCCCTGGCGCAGGATTGCCTCCTCGATCCCGCCCGGACCGCAGCCGAACGAGGCGAGGCTGAGGTTGCGGCCGAGCCGCTCGCGCAGCGGGGCGAGGTGGCGGTCGAGGGTCCAGTCCAGCCATAGACCGCGCTCGGCGGTGGAGCGGCCGGTCATCAGGCGGGCTACATAGTCGTGAACCGGCGGTAGGCCCTTCCAGTCGAGCACTTGGCGCCGTGCCTCCCAGTCGGGGTCGAGCACTTGCCGCCAGGTGGTCTCGCCTGGTGCGACCGGCTCGCCCGAGACCGCGCGGTCTGCGGCGGGCGCCGGTTCCATCGGGGCCGGTGCAGACGCGATAGAGGCAGCCTCCGGCTCAGGAGGGATCGGATTCGGGATCGGTCGCGCGGCTTTCGAGAAGCGCTTCAGGAAGATCTCGAGGCCCATCATACGGATCACTTTCAGTCTGCCTCGCGTCGCGAGTCCGGAGGTTCGGAAACGCGCCGGTTCCGGCCGGATCGCGACAGCCACGGGCCTGTCTCGGCAGCGATCATGCTACCGCCCCCCGCCATCGGCCGATGCCGTCTGCCCAAGGCGGATCGTCTCGACCGTTACGGCCGTTCCGCGGCGGGTCAAAACCTCGATATCCTGGCGCATGGGCGTCCAGCGGATGCGCGCGGCGGGGCTTGCCGGATCGCAGGAGCCGGCCGATTGCTGGCAGCCGCCTTCCGCGTCCCGCTCGGCCTCGGGTAGAGGAAGCTCCAGGGCCGCGAGGAAGATGGTGTAGCGGTAGCCGTCCAGGGTTCCAGTGCGTCCGCCCCTGCCGATGTCCGATACGCGCAAAGGTTCGGCCAGGAGCGAGCGGGCGACGCGCTCGGCGGCGAGCCTATCCTCCACCGCCACGAGCCCGGCGCGCGACTGCACCACGCCCCGCTGCACCACGAGGCTCAGGACAGCTACGATCGCAAAGGCCGCGAGCGCCTCGATTAGCGTGAAGCCCGCCGACGCCCCGCGCTTGCGCGAGTCGCTTCGAACCCCGGCCGTCATTCCTTGCCGATCACGCCGTTGCCGCCCTTCACGCCGTCGGCGCCGAGCGAGAGGATGGCGTAGGGGGCGGTCTTGCCTGGGGTCCGGTACTCGTAGGGATGTCCCCAGGGGTCGGCGGGAACGCTGCCCTGCTTGAGGTAGGGACCGCTCCAGTTCTCCGCGGCGGACGGGCGCTGCACTAATGATTGCAGGCCCTCGCTCGTCGACGGGTAACGGCCGTTGTCGAGGTAGAACAGGTCGAGCGCCGAGGCGAAGGACTCAATCTGGAGCTTGGCCGCCTTTTCGCGCGAGCTCGACAGGTAGCCGAGCACTCGCGGACCCGCGAGGCCCATGACGAGGCCGAGGATCACCAGCACGACGAGCAGCTCGACGAGGGTGAAGCCGCCCTGCGCATCGCGCCGGGGACGCACGGATTGATCGAAGCGGAAACGCACGGAAGCCATCATCGGGACGAAACCTCAGACCAGCAGGTCGTTGATGCTCATGAGCGCGGTCATAACCGAGATGATGAGCCACGCGATCAGAAGACTTACCAGAACCATCACCGCCGGCCCCACCACCGCTATGACACGACCCAGAGCCGCGTCGAGCTTGGCCTCGTAGAACACCGCGACGCGGCTGGCACTGTCGGCGAGATCGCCGGATTCCTCACCGACACGCAGCATCTGCACCACGTGCCGGGGGAAAAGTTTTCCGCGCGACAAGGTTTCGGAGAGGCGCTGGCCCTGGCGCACGTCTGCGACGACCCGGTCGATCTCGGAGCCAGCACCGGGCAAGCGCACGACGCCACGGATCAGGCGGAGCGCGGTGGAGATATCGACGCGGTTGCGCACTAAGATCGCCAGCGTCCGGCAGAAGGTGACGGTGAGTTCGTTGGCAAGTACCGCCCGGCTGAACGGCAGGCGCGCGAGCAGGGCGAGCCACAGCCCGCGCTCGCTGCCGATCCGGTTAAGTAAGACGGTGCCCCCTAGGAGACCAGCCATCGACAGCACCACGACGTCGAGGTTGCGGTTGAGAAAGCCCGACATCTCGAACACCACCAGCGCCGATGGATCGATCTTGTCGCGGAAGCCCTGCAGCGCGACTTCGAACTTCGGGATCAGGTAGATCAGGATGAAGAACAGCACGCCCACCGCTGCGACCACCAGAAAGCAGGGGTAGGAGATCGCCGAGATGAAGCGCTTTCGGAGGCGCTCGCCCCGTTGGCGCTCGACGGCGAGCCCGCTCAATGCCTCCTCCAGTCGCCCGGAGGTCTCGGCGACCTCAACCATCTTCACGTAGATCGGAGGGAATAGCTTCGGGTGAGCGGAGATCGCCTCCGACAGGCTTTTGCCGTGGCTAAGCGCGGCATGAAGGTCGCGCAGCACCCGCACAAGCCAGCTCCGGCTCTCCATCTGGGAGAGGATCTGAAGCGCCTCGGTGAGCGCAACGCCACCCTTGAGCAGCATCGCTAGATCCAGCGTCAGGCCGGTGATGTCCTCGGGGCGCGGGTCAGGCGTCAACCAGTCCCGCAGCGAGCGCCCGGCCGGCCGCGTCCCGCGGGCTTCCGTCTTGACCGAGATCGGGGTGCAGCCGATCCGGTCGAGATGGGCGAAGACCTCGCCGCTCGCCTCGGCCTCCATCGTCCCCTTCAGGATTTTGCCCGCCGAATCGAGGGCCATGTAGGCGAAGGTCGACATCTACGGGTGCCCCAGCACGCCGGGTAGGATCTGTCCGACGAGCCACGTCGCCCAAAGCGCGGGGGCGAGGACGGCGCCGAAGGCGATCCGGTCGGTCACCGGAACCGCGCGCGCCAGAGCGGGTAGCATGCGGCCTGCGCCGACCACGGCGAGGCTGGTCAGGCTCGCGCCGAGGACCGCCCAGGAGAGCCCAACGGTGCCGAGCAGGACGCCGCCGGCAGCCGCGAGCTTCACGTCGCCAAGACCGATGCCGTCATGGCCGCGGAGACGGTAATAGCCCTCGCGCAACCCGAGCAGGACGCCGCCGCAGATCGCGGCGTCGAGAGCCGCCAAGCCGATACTCACAACTGGAGTCTCGCCCAGATAGGCGCCGTCGCCGATCCGTGCCGTGAGGCCTATCAGTCCGATAGCCAGAGTCGCGGCGTCGGGAATCGTGAAATCCGCTAGATCCTGCCAGACGATCCGCAGGCCGGTTATGGCCAGAGCGAGCGCGACGACTCCCGTCGCGATGGGCCCCGGACCGACCCAAGTCGCGAACGCCGCGCCAGCGACGGCAACAGCGATCACGAGCCCTGCGAAATCGGTCGTTTCGACGCGTCTGACGAACATGCGCGGTCGGTCAGGGCTTGTAGACCGGGCGGCGGGCGGGCAGCGCAGCACCGCGTCGAGCGCCTGCATCGAGCAGCTTGCCGCGGTAATCCTCCGCGACCCGCTGTGCATCGCGACCCGATCGCACCACCACGGGTCGGATGAATACCACGAGTTCGGTGCGCTGGGCACCGTTGTCGACGGAGCTAAACAAGTCACCGACGTTCGGAATACGATCGATGAACGGGATACCGTCGCGGGAGGTCTGCCGCTTTTCGCTGATCAGGCCGGCGAGCAGCACGGTCTGTCCGTTAGCCACCGAGATCGTGCTCGCGACGCGGCGTTTCGAGATCGTCGGCGTCAGGGTGTTCGAAGCGCCGACCACCGCCGAGATCTCCTGCTCGATCTGCATGGTCACGGCATCGTTCTGGCCGATGCGGGGGACTACGTTGAGGATGATGCCGGTGTCGCGGAACTCGACCTGGCTGACGAGCGGAGCGCCGGGCACGGTGATCCCCTGTGCCTGCGTAGTGGTGATCGGCACGGAATCGCCAACCTGGAGCGAGGCAGGCTGGTTCTCAATGACCACGAGGGAGGGCGAAGACAGGATCTTGACGTCGGTGAAGCCGTCGAGCGCCGAGAGCACCACGTCCGGGCCGGAATAACCGCCGACAAGGAAATTGAAGCCGCCGCCGGCCCCTGCCGTCAGCGCGTTGGTGGCGCCGCCGGCCGTCGCCGCGGCCGCGCTCAGCAGGCCAATCGATCCCTTGCCCTTGCCTAGCCCGATGTTCTTAGAGTCGAGAAAGTACTGCACGCCGTACTTGAGCTGGTCGGTGAGCGTCACCTCGGCGATGGTTACGTTTACAGCCACCTGCGCCGGGGTCGCGTCGAGCTGACGGAGCGCTGCGTTGATCTTTCGGTAGGTCTCGCCGTCGGCATAGGTGATGACCGAATTGTTCGACGGGTCCGCGCTGATCGAGACGCGCCGCGCTCCGTTGCCGCGCCGGGTCAGGTCGAGGCTGTCGCTGCCGCCGCCGAGCGCCGTTGGGCCGCCATCGGCCATGCCGTTGCTTTGCACCGAGTCGCCGTAGGCTGAGGCGAACCGCGCCCGGAGGAGGTCGGCGCCGGTGTTCTGCTGGCTGCCGCCCTGGTTGCCGGAATTGCCCTGGCCGAGGCTGCCATAACCAGAGCCGGAATTTCCGCCGTTCAGGCCACCGCCCTGATTGCCACCGGCAAAATTCCGGCCCTGCCCCTGTCCGCCCCCGTTGAGGCCCCCGAGCCCGGCGCCCTGAGTCGGGGTGTTGGTGTTCATGTTGGAGTTTCCGGTCCCGAAGAGGCCGTTGATGACGCGCGCCAGTTCCTTCGCGTCGCGGTAACGCGCCTTGTAGATGAACACCGTCTCCTCGGCGGCCTCGACCGTGCCGTCGAGCTTGCGCACGAAGGTTTCGGCCCGGCGGATCAGGGACGGGTTCTTCGACATCGCCATCACGGCGCGCAGGCGCGTGATCGGCTTGAACTGGATCAGGCCCGAACTCGCCCCGTTCTCGCCAGTGTCGAACAGCTGCGTCAGGTCGGCGACTACTGCCTCCGGCCGGGCACGACGCAGCTCGAACAGGCTCACCGACTGGCCGCGCATCCAGTCCGCGTCAAAGGCCAGGATCGCGCTCACCGCTTCTTGGCGACGCGGGCCGGGTCCCTTCACGATGATGGTGTTGCGCCCGGTATCGAAGCGCAGGCCGTCTGCCTCGGTGACGAAACCCGAGACGAGCTTCGACATTACCGCGGCCGAGACATAGCGCAGCGGAACAACCGAGACGCCGTAGCCCGGCACCTGCGCGTTGCCGAAGCTGACGTTTCCGATGCTGGTGGCGGCCGAGGTGATGCGGTAGCCGGCCGCGTTGCGGGTCATGGTGTAGCCCTGGCCTGACAGCACCGTCTCCAGCGCGGAGAGCAGCTCTACGCGCGTCATCGGCCGGGGCGAGGAGATCGTGATCTGGCCGGCGACGTCGGAAGCCATCGTGTAGTTGAGGCCGAGCGTATCGTTCAGAATGGCGTGGACCACATCCTTCACTTCAGCCCGCTCGAAGTTGAGACGGTAGCTGCCGGCCTCGCTGGGCTGGGCCCCGATCTCCACCGCGTCGGAGCCAAGCCCCGCCGTCGCCTCGACGTCCTCAGGGCTAAAATTGTAGGTCCGCCCCTCGCCACGATCAGGCGCAACGACCGCATCCCGCGACGGCTTGCCTGCGACGGTCCGGCGCAGCGGACGCGCCGACAGATCCACCTCCGTTTCCGGGCCTGTAAGGCTGGCACGCGGGGGGGCGATATCACGGGCGAGGGCGACGGAGCCGAGGAGTCCCGCGAAACAAACCAGAGCAAAGGATAGCCGCGTCAAAGACATGGGAAATTTTTCCGATCTCGGCCTTTCGTTAACGTACCCTTCATTTCTGTCCGTGCCCACCGGGACGAGCGCCCTACAACAGCTTTCTTACTATCGCGTGCCTGATTAGACACAGTCAAAGAAAATGCTACACAGTTAAGCCACTTTTAGTAAACCGGTCATTGTGGCGAATCGCGTTACCGCTAACTTCGCCGTCGACGCCGCAGTTTTTAGGCGTGCGACACATTGGGAGAAAACGGACCATGATCGACAAGCAGAACACTGCAGAGAGCGAGCTTGCGGGCCTCGAGCCCGGCACTCGCGTCGTCAACCTTGAAAAGGGCCGTCGCGCCTTCCTCCAGACGCTCGGCCTTGGTATCGCCGGCGCCGCCATCCTCGGTAACACGACGACCGGGTCCCAGGCCCAAAGTCTGCCGCCGAACGTCACTGACGCGGACATCCTGAACTTCGCACTCAACCTCGAGTATCTCGAGGCCGAATTCTACCTCAACGCCGTCAACGGGGCCGGCCTGAAGGCTGCCGACCTGCAGGGCGTCGGTGCCATCGGCGCTGTCAACGGCGGTGGCCGGGCCGTGCCGTTCACCGATCCGAACGTCCGCAAGTACGCCTTCGAGATCGCCGCCGACGAGGAGGCCCACGTCCGCTTCCTGCGTGCTGCACTGGGCAGCGCCGCCGTCAGCCGTCCTCGCCTCGACATCGACTTCGCCTTCACCGCCGCCGCCCGCGCGGCCGGCCTGATCGGCGCGAACGACCGGTTCGACGCCTACGCCAATGACACGAACTTCCTTCTCGCCTCCTTCATCTTCGAGGATGTTGGAGTCACCGCTTATAACGGCGCTGCCGGCGCGATCCAGAACAAGACCTATCTAAGCGCTGCTGCCAGCATCCTCGCGGTCGAGGCCTATCACGCTGGCATTATCCGCACTACGCTGTACGCTAAGGGCCTGATTAATCAGGCGGACGCGATCTCAAACGCTCGCGACTCGCTCGACGGCAATACCGACCTCGACCAGGGCATTAGCGGAACTCAGTCTGCGACCCCGGGCTTCCAGTTCTCGGACGCGAACCTCGTTCCGACCAACGCCCAGGGCCTTGTGTTCGCCCGCACCCCCGGCCAAGTTCTGAACATCGTCTACCTCAACACCACCCAGAGCCCGGGCGGCTTTTTCCCCGGCGGCCTCAACGGAACCCTGCGCTAATCGACGCACAGGTATCGTCGTCGGAGGGCAGGGCATCGCTCTCCGACGGCGCGAAACGTGGGTCGCCGAATGCGGTCCTGAAAAAGGCTGACCATTCGGCGATCGGCGCGGGCCTATCTTCATCGCTCTCGCGGTCGGTTCGGCGCGGCTTCTGCCGAGGGCGTGTGTGGACGAGCGCCGATCTCGATCTTCGGCATACGCAACGGCCACTCGGATCGCCGGCCCGAATCGAGACACTTTCTCGAAACTTGAGCACATCTCGCACCGTAGGCACCTTCAGAAACATTTTGCCGGAGGCGGGCGATGTCGAAGGTCCACTACGTCGTGCGGCGCAGCCGCATGGGCAGGTTCAACTTTACCCTCATCAGCGAGGCGGGCCGGATCACGGGTTCGGTCGTCGTATCGACCGAAGGTAGAACCGGCGCCGACATTGAGAGCGACGCGCGCGATCAAATACGCCAGCTCGCCGAAACGTTCGCGGAGATCGCAGGCCCGACCATGCCCGGCGTGGACGACACGACGTCGAGGAAGTGCGGGCAGGCCATCAGCCATCCCATCAGCGGGATCACATCGTGAGATTGCCGCGTGGCATGAAGGTTTGGCGATGCTCTAAAACGCCAATCACGGTTGAGCTCTAGGTAGTCGGACGGGAATCATGCCCGCTGTCTGTGAATATCGCGGGGCAATCCTTCGCCGATAGTGGCCGGCGGTACCCCATTGGAGCCCGCCGAGCACCAAGATGGCTCATCGCCCTAGCGGAATGCCGATCGGCGGAGGACCGCCGGGACGTGCACCCGGAGGGCTCGATGCACCTACGCTAAAGAGCCGGTAGGTGGTCTCGCGCGTCCCGTCGCGAAGCGTGACGCGGTCGGGGCCGATGGCCTGGACACGCCATGTTTCAATCGAGTCGCCGAGTTTGAGGCTGAGCGAAGAACCGCCTGTAGGACGGCGCAGGATCGCGACAGCTTTGTCCACACCGGCGACGACGCCGACGAGGCGCAGATCCGGCGGCGGAGCTTCGATCGCCACGGGCGCCGGTGGAGCCGTAAAAACTTGTCGCGGTGGTGGCGGTCGGCGCGATGGTGCGAAGAGCGGCCGTCCCCTAAAGGCATCAAGCGTCGCGGGATCGAGCGTGCTTAGCGGGTTCAGGTTCTGCGCTGGGCCTGGTGGCGGGCGGTCGTCCGCGACTTGAGCCGACGTCGGCACGATCGCCGATTCGAGAAGGACGAGAACCAGAACGGCGCCTGTGGCGCAGGCACGGCGTCGGGCATGACGATACGGGCAGATCATTTCGTGCTCTCGCGGCGGTAGCCGCGGATCGCGAGTGCGACGCGCAGGGTCGGATTGGCTTCCTCGCCCCCCGCGCTACGCCCCGACACCGGGCGGATGTTCACGGCCTCGACCGTCAGCAGCGGCAGGCCGGTCTCGACCTCCTTGAGCAGATCGAACAGCCCTTCGTTGCCGATGTCGAGGCTGAGGCGAAGCTGAATGCTGCGCTGAGCCGCCGCGTCGGGTGCTTCGTCGCCGCGAACCTCGATCAGCCGGCCACCAGCGCGTTCGACGAGGCCGGCGAGACGCTGCTGTAGTTCCGCGCGCGCGAGACTCCCCGTTTCCGCCGTCAGATAAAGGGCCGAGAGGTCGCTGCGCGTCGGCACCGGACGACCGGCTTCTGCCCGGATCCTCGACTCGACCTGAGCGAGATGGCTGACTGCGATATTCACCTCGGCACCGGCCTCCAACCAGCGCGCGAGGTTGTTGATCGTGATTGCGAGCAACAGTAGCGGTATGCCAACGCACAGCGCGACGGCAAGCGGCCCGAACCAGCGGGCGTCACGGGCTTCCGCGAGCGTCATCGCGCCGCGCCCGGCGCATCGCTGCGGGTCGCTACCAGATCGAAGGCGTCCCGCCTGTCGGCATCGCGGATCACCGGCGCGGCGAAACGCGGGTTTTTCAATCCGGCATCCACTTCGAGGCGTGCGATCAGCGCCGGTGCATCAACAGAGCGGCCCACGAGGCGAATCCGGATCGGATCGATGTCGAGTTCGCGCAGTACTGTGTCGTCGGGCAAGGCGCGGCTCAGCTTGTCGATGAGCACGATCGTCGCAGTATCGGCGCGCTTGCCCTCTATCAGGATACGTTCGCGTGATGTACCAGGCACGCCGCGCAGCGCGAGCTTCGTGCGTAGCGCCGTCAGCCGCTGCTGGACATCCTCTGCGTCCGATGTGGCCGAAGCCGCCACGATCGCCGAGAACAGGCAGGCAGTCGCGAGCCCGCCGAGCAGGATTGCGAAGCCGCGGCCGATACGCGCCCGAAGGCGGCCGTCGGAAGCCTGCGTACGCCCCTTATAAAGGTCGAAGCGTAGCGGCGCGTCGAGCGGTTCCGCGGCACTGCCCAGCGCCGTCGCCGTGAGCCCCGCACCTGCGAGGCGCGCCAGGAACGGCGCCACGAGATCGACGGAAGTCGCGAGCAGATCGACACCGATCGTGCCATCCTCGGAGACGCCGTCGACGACGCTGTAGGCATAGAGAACGAGGTCCGCTCGCCATGGCGTCAGGCGCTCCAAGCGGTGTGCGATGATCGGCTGGAGATAACTTCGCCCGGCATCGGGAAGGCGCAGCGAGCGCGTCAGGAACACCTCCGGCGGCAGTCTCAACTGCACCGCGCCCGCGTGGAACGCCTCCGGTGCGCGCACGTCGTCGGCCAGATGCAGCGGCGGGCCGAGACAATCTTTCCGCAGGTTGTGGAGCAAGAGTCCATCCGGCGCGATCAAGACGACGTGGCTCACGCCCGTCGAGAAGCGGGCAACGAGTGGCCGGAGGGTCGCAACAAAGGAGTCGAGCAGCGCTGCGCCGATCGTCTGCATCGCGGTCGCTGCGGGCCGGATCGTGGCCGGCATCATCCCGGTAGAGAGCATCATCCCGAAATCCGCATAACCTCGTCGAGGGAGGTGAGCCCGAGGCTCGCCTTCTCGATCCCATCGTCAAGCATCGTAGTCATGCCGACCGCACGCGCCGCCTGGAGCAAGATGCGGGGATCTGGCTGGCCGCGGATGAGGTCACGCAAGTCGTCACTGACAGCGAGTGCCTCGAACACGCCGATGCGTCCGCGGAAGCCGCTCTCGTTGCAATGGGCACAGCCGGTCGCTACGTGAAAGTTGTGGCCCGTCGCCTCGGGGCCGCCACGGCGGGCGCGGAGGTCGCGAGCGACCGCGAGGCCCTTTGGATCTGGAACCCGGCAGCGCTCGCACAAGCGACGAACCAGCCGCTGGCCTATCACCCCGCGCAGGCTCGACGCGATGAGGTACGGCTCGACGCCCATATCAACGAGGCGCACCACCGCGTCGACCGCGCTGTTGGTGTGCAGTGTTGTCAACACGAGGTGCCCGGTGAGAGCGGCCTGGATGCCGATCGCCGCGGTTTCGCGGTCCCGCATCTCGCCGACCATGATCACATCTGGGTCGTGGCGAAGGAACGATCGCAGAGCGGTGGCGAAGGTCAGGCCGATTGCCGGCTTGATCTGGGTTTGGTGAATTCCGGGGAGTTGGTACTCCACCGGGTCCTCGACGGTGACGATCTTGCGCGCGGGATCGTTCAGCAGAGAGATCGCGGTGGCGAGCGTCGTAGTCTTGCCGCTGCCGGTGGGGCCGGTGACAATGATGATGCCGTGTGGCTCGGCGAGCAGCCTGACCACCGCGTCGCGGTCGCGGTCGGACAGGCCAACGCGCTTGAAGTCGAGTAGCCGCGTGTCCTTCAGCAGAATGCGGAGCACTGCTGTCTCGCCGTAGAGCGTCGGCATGATCGCGACCCGCAGATCCGCCTCGGTGTTGCCGATCTTGACGTTGGTGCGCCCGTCCTGCGGCAGGCGGCGTTCGGCGATGTCGAGGCCGGCTAGAATTTTCACCCGCGAGATCACCGCGGCTGCCATGTGACGCGGGAGCGTCTGCTGCGCCCGCAAATGACCGTCTACGCGAAATCGGACCTTCAGTTCCTCGCGCCCGGTCTCGATGTGAATGTCGGTGGCGCCCGCCTGGATCGCACGCTCCAGCAGCCCGTCGATGACGCGCACGATCGGGGCACCGCGGGCGAGATCCTGCAGGGTCTCGATGTCGTCGGAGAGGGCGTAGTCCGCCCCAGTCTCGCTCTCGACCTCGTCGCGTGGCACGTCGGCGGGGCGACTGCGCTCGAACAGCTCCTCGATTTCTTCGAACGAGAGCACCGCCAGCGGCACCGCCCGGCCAAGCGCGAGAGCGACCGCGCGGATCGGTTCGAGATGGCCGGGGTCCGCGGTCACCAGCAGCGGGTGCCCGTCGCGCATGACCGGATACAGGTAGGCCTCGCGCAAGAAGTCGCGGGACAGGGCGTCGAGGGCATGGGGAAGTTCGGCGATCGCGTGGCGGTCGGCCCGCGGGACCCCGTGAAAGGCCGCGACCGCATCCGCGAGGTCGATCGCCGAGACCGTCCCGCCCCGCCAGATCGCTTCCGCCGCGCCGCCGCTGGCGCGCGGCGGTGCCGGTACTGTCGCGATCCCGCGCCGACGGCGAAGGAACTCCGCCAGGGTCTCGCCCTGGATGGCGGCGGCGGGGGCGTCGATCTGCATACGTCCTCTCCGATCCAGCCGGTCGCCCGTGCGCCGGGCGCCTCAATTGGCCGGAGCCTACACGGATTGTCCGGCCCACGACCAGATCAAGGTCAGAAATCGCGCTAAAACCATTGGCTGTGTCAGGTTAGCGACATCAAGGATACAATGTCGCGACCAAGCTCTTCGGAAAGCGACATCTTCACTGTAGGCCGTGGCTTCATCCGGGTTGCGCATGCACCGGCGCTCCCGTACCAAGCTCACCCTCGGGGGCGGATACACCGCCGCGGGCGTCATGCGTTCGAACCGTGAATTGTAGCGATGCGATCGTTTGATGAAGGCAACGGATGACCGCGTCGTTCGACCGTGAAGGCGCGTCCACCCGGTGCAACGCCCGCATCTTCCGCTTCGGATCCGATTGGGTACTCTGCAGCTTTCGCTTGCCGACCTCAATGCCGATTCCCCTCGCGGTGGTCGCGCCCGGCGACGTCACGCTCGAGACCTGGGCGTTCGCCGGCATGACGGCGCGGGAGAAGCGGCCGACTGGCTTGCTGCTGCTGCGCACGCGAGGCGACGCTGCGGGAACGGCGCTTGCACGCGGGACACGGCTCGTCGTCGCCACGCATTTCCATCCCATCACCCTTGCGACCGGCCCGGCCGAACCGGCGGGGACGCTGTCACCCGGCGACGCCGCCGTGATGGCCCGAGCCGTGCTCTCGTCGATGACGCCTCGGAACGCCACGGCCCTGGCCGACCCGATTACCCTGCTGACGCCGGCTATTCGCGACGTTCCGGTGCCCAAGGACGGGCCGGAGGTCACGCTCGCCGACGATCCGCGGGCCTGCAGCATCTCGGGCACGGAGGTGCCGAACTACGTCTTGTTCGATTCCGGGCCCGGACTCCGCTGCGCCCGCGTCGCGACGGCGCGCATGACGTTCTCGCCGGCGTCGCGGATGAATCTCGGCCTTGATCCGCTTTGGGGACCAGAGGTTGGGCGACCCCAGCGTGTCTTCTTGATCGCGAATGGCGGCTTCGCCGCGGCGCGACTGAGCGCAGCTGCCAGATGAGCGCCGAGACCCCGTCGTCTACTCTGGCGCCGATCGCCACGGTCCTCGTAGTCGCGCCGATGCCGGCCGCGCCAGCCAGCGCCGGCAACCGCAAACGGCTGGCGCTCACCTGCTCGGCGCTTCAACGCGCGGGCTTCGCCGTCGACTTCGCCTACTTCGCCCACGAGGATCAGGTCTACCGGCGCTTCGGTCAGCACCCGCCAACCGATCTCGCGGCGATGCAGGCGAGCTTCCAGCGTACGTTCCTGATCGAAGCGAACGAGACGATCCCGCTGAAAACGCGCTCCCCAACTTTCGGGATCGACGAATGGGGCTCGGCAGCGCTCGACCGGTTCGTGGCGTGGTATGCGGCGGAACACCCCGGCACCGTGGCGATCCTCGTCAACTACGTGTTCCTGTCGCGCTGCCTCGATTACGCGCAGGACATGCTCAAGCTCATCGACACGCATGACCGCTTCTCCGATCGGCAGCTGCAGTACCGTCCGTTTCGGGCTGAACCAAACTTCTACTACACCGACCGCAAGAGCGAGGCGGCTGCGCTCGACCGCGCCGATGTGGTGCTGGCGATCCAATCGGAGGAGGCGGCTTACTTCGCTGGGTTGACCGACCGGCGGGTGCTGCTGCTGCCGCCGGTATTTCCGGTCCGCGCACCGTTCTCAGCGCCGCGCGTGATCGCACGGATCGGCTTCGTCGGGCACGGCAACGATCCCAACCTGTTCTCAATCAGCAAGTTCGCCCACGCATGGGCCGCGGGCTGGACACCGGACAAGCCGGAATTGCGGATCGCCGGCGAGATCTGCCACGCGCTGGGCGGCCTCGACCTGCCGGGAGTGACGCTGCTCGGCTACGTTGAAGATCTCGTGGCGTTCTACGCCGAGACCGACGTGATTGTGGCGCCGATGCTGATGGGCAGCGGCCTGAAGATGAAAGTCGCCGAGGCCCTGTCCTACGGCGTGCCGGTGGTCGGCACCGCGATAGGCTTCGAGGGGTTCGGCGCCGAGGAGTCGGCGCATCGTTGCGCGGACGTCGCCGAGGTTAAAGCGGCGATCCTGGCGCTGCGTTCGGATCCCGCCGGTCTCTCAGCGTTGACGCAGGCTTGCGCTACACTGTTTGCGCGCTTCAACGCGATCTCGCAGCAGGCCGAAGCCGAACTCGCTGACGTGATCTACGCCGCAAGTCACAGGCGACCCGTTGCCGTCGCACCGCCCGCCGCAATCGTCGAATCGATGGAGCAGTCCTGGCCGATCGGTGTCCGCTCGGCGATTTCCGCGCTTCAGGACCATCCGGCTTTCGGACGGCTATTGGCGACCGAGCGCCTGGGCGAGACGGCGGCACAAGCGATCAGGTACGCGCCGGAGCGGCGCCGCTGGTTTGCCGGCTCCACGCCGCCAGGGGAGACGACGGCATCGCTTGGTCCCGTCGCCGTGGCGATGTCGCCGGAATGGGTCCGCGAGAAACGCTTGCCTCGGGAGATCCGTGAGGCTGCCGCCCGTGCGTTCCGCGACGTCCGGCCCGATTGGGCGACCGCGGCGCGGTGCGTCGGCGCAAGCGCGAACGGGGTCGCCCTCGTGCTCGTCCTGCCGAGCCACCTGCTCACCGGTGTCCGTGCGGTCGCTGCTTTCCTCATCGAGCCCGATGGCGGACGCGCCCACGAACTCACGCTCGACGGGATCGCACCGCTCGGCCTATCGCCTGGGTTCGCCTTCGAGTCGCTGCGTTCGGACCTGACGCCGGTTCCTGCAGTTGTCAGCATGTCGGCCATTGGACTGGCTCCGATCGTCGCGAACGGGACGGTGCTGTTCCTCACCAACGATCTGATCGGCCGGATCGCAATCGCACCCGCGCATGCCGGCAGAACAATCTAGCCATGAGCGACATGCCCAAGACAGATCTGCTCGATAGCACCGCCGGCAAGGGTGGCGGCATCGAGGAAGCTGGCACCGGAAGCGACGTGTCCAAGGGTGACGCAGCCAAGAGCGAAACCACCGTGACCGAGCCCTTCGACGCCGTCGATGCCGACATCGGACGCCGGGTGGTGATCGCCGAAGCACGTCTGATCTGCGACACCCTTTTTCTCAACGACGTGCGGATCGCTTTTCGGGCGGAGGAGGCACCGCTCGTTTCGATTGTCATTGTTTCATTGAACGCCCGCCATATCCTCGCGCTCACCCTGTGGCGCCTCGCGGCGCAGCAAGGTCTTGCGGGCGTGCCGTTCGAGGTCATCGTCGTCGACAACGCATCGATGCCGGAGACCGGTGCCCTGTTAGACCGAATCGACGGAGCGACGCTCATCCGCAACGCGGCGAATGCCGGGTTCGGGCCGGCATGCAACGACGGCGCGGCACGCGCACGCGGCCGTCTCATCCTGTTTCTCAACCCCGACGTCGACCTAATGCCTGGCGCAATTCGGGCTATGGCGCGGACTTTCACCGATCTCGACCATGTTGGGATTGTCGGGGCGCGCCTCGTGTTCCCCGGCGGCATCCTGCAAGAGGCGGGTGCTAACTTTCAGGCGGACGCGCAGATCACCCACCCCTATCTAAGGGGCGTGCCCGACCCGTTTGTGTCGGAGGCCAGTTTTACCCGCGAGGTCGGCTACGTCTCCGGCGCCGTGCTGATGATCGAGCGGGCGCTGTTCCAGACGCTCGGTGGCTTCGACGACGCTTACGCGCCGGCCTATTTCGAGGATACTGACCTCTGCGTGCGATGCCATCAGGCCGGGCGGCGCGTGATCTACCAAGCCCGTGCCACCGCGGTCCATTTCGAGAACGCCACCAGCGCCAAGCGCGCCGATGTGGAAATGCTCCTCGATCGCAACCGTGCGCTGTTTCTGGAGCGGCACCGCAACTGGCTCTTCCACCAGGGCCCGTCGCAAACAGGGCTTGCCGCCCGCGACCACGACCCATGGGCATTGCGCGTTTTGTTCATCGACGACACCGTTCCGCATCTCGACATGGGCGCCGGCTATCCACGCGCCAACCACATCGTGAACACGATGGCCGAACTTGGCTACGGCGTGACGCTCTATCCGATCTACCGGGCAGATGCGGAGCAGGCTCAGCGCTGCCGTGACATCGACCAGCGGGTCGAAATCCTCGCCTCCGAGGGACGCGACGGCCTCGCCCGGCTAATCGGCGAGCGCCCGGGCTATTTCGATGTTCTTTGGGTCAGCCGACCGCACAACATCGCGCTCGTGATGCAGCTTCTTCTCGATGTCGGATCGAGCCCGCGCGCCTTCGTCAAATCCCGCGTCGTGTTCGATTCCGAAGCCCTTTTCGCTTCCCGCGCCTTCGTCGGCGCCGTGATGGAGCGGGGCTCCGGCATCGCGGCCGATCTTGCGAGGGATGCAATTTCCGAGACGCGATATTACGCGATTGCCGATCAGGTAGTCTGCGTCTCGGAGGCCGAGGTGCGGCTGCTCGCGAACTATGCCCGCGTCAACGCGACGGTCCTCGGTCATGCCATGGCGCTGCCAGAGGCCTCGGGCCCACGATTCGCCGATCGGGCTGGTTTCCTGTTCATCGGCGCGTTGGGGCAGGACGGGCAGCCGAACGTCGATTCGCTAGATTGGTTTTTCGACGTGGTTTGGCCTCGCCTGCGGGCGCGAATGCCCGACACGACGCTGCGGATCGTCGGCACCATCGCGCCCGCGATCCGCGCCCGCTACACGAGGCCCGGCGTCATGGTGATGGGCCGGGTGCCCGAGGCGGGACCGTTCTTCGATGCAGCCCGCGTCTGCCTCGCTCCGACACGCTTCGCCGCCGGCATCCCGCACAAGGTGCACGAAGCGGTACGGCACGGACTTCCGTGCTTCGTTACGCCGATCTTGGCTGCGCAGATCGGCTGGGAAGAAGGCGTCGGCTACGAGAGCTGCGACTGGCTAGATCCGGAGGCTTTCGCCGAGGGGCTCGTGCGCCTCCACGAGACCGCCGACCTCTGGCGACGTGTACAATCCGCGGGACTAGCACGCATCCGCTCGGAATGCGCGCCGGAGACCTACCGCGAACATCTGCGCCGGATCTGCGAGGCCTCGACTTTCGCATGACCGAGCCGCGCACAACCGATGGCCTCATGATCGACACTGCCGCACCGCGCCTCGGCCGACGGCTCACCGGCATTTTGCGCCGCTTCGTTTTTGGCCGGGTGCCGAAGTTGTTCGACAGCGCTTATTACCTGCAAAGCCATCCCGATGCGGCAGCCTCCGCCCTTGATCCCTACCTACATTACAGCCTGATTGGTGGGCGCCGGGGTTACGACCCGAACGCTGACTTCGACACTGCATTCTATCGGCTTCAGACGAGGGCCCGGCAAAATCCCTTGCAGCACTACCTCAAGGTCGGTGCTGCGAAAGGTCTCGATCCGCATCCGCATTTTAGCACGTTAAGCTATCTTGGACGCTATCCGGACGTGGTGGACAGCAAGGTCAACCCGCTACTACACTATCGCGAAAACGGCCGGCTCGAACTTCGCATTGCCGATCATTCGAAGCGCTTGCCACGGACGATCCCTCCGCTGTTCGGAATTCCGACGGCCCATCATTGGGAGATGCCAAAAAGCGGGCAAGCGCACTTCAAGCTAACGCTGCTTCGAACGACGTCCGACCATGCGGCAGCGGAGCCGATTAAGCGGCTGAGACTGTCCCTCGGCCTGGATTTCGAAGCGGTCGATCAATTCATCGCCGTGCTGGCACGGGTCCCGACTGGCTTTCAGGATGTCGTGCAGTTCACTTTGAATGCTGATCCTTCGCGTGGCGCCAGCGTGCCGAGCTTAGTCTTGGCGCTCGATCATTGCTATCTTCATCCCATTGCAAGTGACGGTACGCGAATGATTCGCTACGCGGAAGCTACGCTTTGGGACATCCGACCGATTGAGTCGCGTGTCGTGGTGACACTTCCGGACGGCACGATCCAGTTTTGAGTCAGCGAAAACTTTGTCTGCCCGAGAACGCTTTACAATGTGCGCAAGCGCGGTCCGGGTAGTCCTTGCGCTATAACTTTGGCAACTCGCCTACGCTACATAATTCCGCGATATTACGTAGGGCTTATGAAGCAAATGCGCCGAGGGGGGGGGCGGCGGCTCGTCAGCCTCCGCCTCATTCATCGGCCCATCCTCCGTCATCAATGTGCCTCTGGTAGCCTCAGCGAAACTCTTGGCGAGGGCACGAATTTTGTCACTAGCCTGCCGTTTGATCTCAGCGCTGGATTGACCTTCGCTTCGGATAGAGACGGACCCCGTAAAGCGCCCGGCTTCGGTGATCAGAACGAAATTGAACCGGCCGGACCGGCTACGTCGGACGATGTAATGCGGCTTGTCCAAAGATCCGTTCTCCGCAGCTGCCATTTCCGGTCTCTACGGAGAGAGCTTCGCTCAAGTTTCTTCTTAGCGGCAAAGGCGCGCTGGGTAGGGGCGCGCCTAGGTGCGCCAAGTTCCCGATGCTCAACGACTAAACCACAGCATCATAAAACCTACCTGTCAGATTGGATGTCCATGTGGATCGTTCGTCCAGTTTGGCCGCTGGGCCAGGAGTCGCGAGCCCTCCGCCGATGCGCCGGCGATGCGCGCAAAGGCACGCGGATCTCGAGATCAAGATCCTGCACCAGGTCGCCCACGCTCGCCCGGATGCGACCGCTACTGTCGCCATATGTACATGGAAGCGGTCCAACGTAGCAGGCACTGACGATGGCGAAGCTAGCGACCGACCACATCGTTCCCAAAGCTGTCGGCAATCACGCCTCGTGTTTGTTGGAGGACAAAGCGGTCTTCCGCCCCCGTCAAATTAAGGCGTATGGTACAGCCCCAGCAAAGCCACGCGAGCTCGCCTCGCGTGGCTTTGCTGTCGTGATTTAGTCCTTTTGTGGCGGAGCTCGTCCGTGTGTTGATCTATGGCCTGTTATTGTTTTAATTGGCTGAGATTACCGCAGACGACCTCGTAGGCCCTGTGGGAAGAAGCCGCCGGGGCTCTGCGAAGTGTTCAGATAGGCGATGTTAAGGACCTGACCGAACGTCCGTCCGAAAGCGAGGCTATTGCGATCGGCGGGAACAAGATTAGCATCGGTTTGAGAAAAGCCGGGCGTCGCCGACTGATCTCCACTGATGCCTTGATCGAGATCAGTGTTGCCGTCGAGGGCATCGCGTGCGTTCGAGATCGCGTTCGCCTGCGTGATCAAACCGCGGGAGTAGAGGAGCGTGCGGATTGCGCCCGCCTGATACCCTTCGGTGCCCAGGAAGCCGGAAGCCGTCATAAGGACGCTCTTGTCCTTAATGAACGGCGCACCGCCGATCAGGGCCGTGACGCAGACGTCCTCTAGAAGAAAGGCCCCCAGGAGGAACGTGTCGTCGCTAGCATAAACGTCAAAACGGTCATTCGGCCCAACGAGCCCGGCCGAGCGAGCCGCGAAGGTGAATGCGAAATCGAGATCGAGCTGCGGCCGTCCAATTCGGCTCGCATCCGGTAGCGCGGCGCGGAGTGTCCGAACATGGGCTTCTTCATCGGCGGCCAGCTCGAAAGCGAATTTGCGGATGAAAGGATCTGCGAACGGTACCTGCTTACCGCCGTTGACGGTTCCAACGCCCCCAACGCCGTCGATATCGCCAGCTTTGAGGCCCGCGCCATTGACTGCGCGCAAGTAGTACTCCGCACCAAGATACTCGAAGTTGAGTGCGAACTGAACAATGTCAATGTCGGTGATGTCTGCGGGCGCACCTTGTGCCTTTGCAGCATCTGGACCAGCAGCTCCTAGTATGGCTGCTCCTACGGTGCCGAGTCCGAGTGCCTGAATGAAGGCTCTCCGGCAGGTCCCCAGATCAGCTTTGTTCAGGACAACGTCTTCGGCTCCCGCCTGTGATCCGGGCTGAACATTCTCGCTCATGGTCCGCTTCCACCCTGTTAACAGTTCCCCGAACTGGAGACTACGGTGAGCGGGCTAGGCGTCTCTAACCTATGATGCTTTTTTCATAGAAAGTGATGCTTCTGCTTCGATGTATCTAAATTAACACATTATTAATCGAATTCAGTCCTAACAGTGGATCAATCGCGTTCAATCTAAACGACAATAGCAAAAAGATGAAATTTCTGCAAAACGAGTGTCCTGTATGAATCGGCCTCGTATGGTCAAAGTATAAACAGTCAGTCCTTGCCTTATTGACATACTGCAACTTCTATCCAAGGCAAAATGCGGCCGTCTGACCGATTTTGAGTTCACGCGGCACTAGGAGGAAGTACCATGTGGCGAAATCCACGACCGCGTTCTGGACCGTTTCCTCCTCAACAAGGTTTCCGAATAGGTCGGCACAGACATAGCCGTGTGATCCGGCAAAATCGAATAGGCTTCGGCGTTCGTGGCCGTAAATCCGATATCCCGCCCAGCCATACTCAACGCTGAGGATGGGGCGATCGCGGACGAGAAGGGCTGTCGCTGCCGAGAGCGCATCGATCTCGGCCCCCTCGATGTCCATCTTGATGAACGAGAGGCGATCGAGGTGTGCCAGGGTGTTGTCCTGCGTCTCGACTACGACTCGGATTGACTTCGTCGGCATATCGAGACGGCTGAAAGAATGCGCTCGTAGACCGCTCTCGGCGAGCAACTCCGCGACGACGAAGTCGGTTTCGCCGCTCCCTCAAGACACGGCGGCCTCGCGGATGTGAACATGGGGCGTTGTTCGGAGACGCTTCCGAAGCACAGTCGCAAGGTGGAGGATCGGTTCAAAGGCGTAGACCGTGCCGTTCTTACCAACCAAATGGGCAATATGCCCCAAATGTTCGCCAGAATGGGCGCCGAGATCGAATGCTACATAACCCGGTTTAAGAAACCGTCGATAGCCCTTAGTCAGGACCATTTGAAAGTTGATCACTTGGCCGGCTGTTTGAATGAGCTTGATGACGTTGGCCGCCGTGATGGCCGGATGTATATTATTATTTCTGTCGCTTTATTTTAGATCATTGGCCCAACAGCGCCGTAGCTGGTCGGGCCGACAGATCCCACATTTATTAGCTGTCTCTCTCCCAGTTCATTCCTTGCGAATCCCTGCGACGGTGGGCGTAGCTATGGCCGTTCAGCCGGTCGTTGAGAGCGTTCCGGCTAGCTATCCTAGCGTCATCGAGCCGTCAGTCTGATTGATCACTAACAGGCGAGGAGCACGGGCATCCAGATCATGCTGTTTTCAGGCGGTCAAATCAGCGTAGGCGGCTTTGACGATCGTACTCGTGAAGCCACTACCGATCTGTGGGCACATCACCCTAACCAACCGCGTGACGATCATTTGCTCCTCGAAAGGGTGAGCCGGGATCGTCGCATGCATACAAAACGCTGCGTAGACATTCTGGTAATCGCATGGGCAGCGCTGTCGGGATCCGGCGCATCGGTCATTTCAGGTAGCCTTTCGCTTTAAGATGCTCGGCTACAGCCTCGCGAATTACCTCAGGTCGCGATGGCTTTGGCTCCGGATGTTCTGAAATCCAGGCATCAAGCGGAGCTAGCTGCTCATCGTGGAAGCGTACTCCAACAAGTATGCCCTTGCCGGTCGTTTTTACGCGACCCTGTTTATTTGTCTTATGTGGAAATTTTACCATCATAGTTTAGTGCTAGCACAAAATGGCCCGGCTGAAAGGCGTGAGCTTCATGCGAGCCTGTTGCCTTAAACGATCGGAGCCAAAGCCTTCTGCGCCAGTGTGCCTCACCGCTTGTTATTGGCTTGGATCTACGGCGTGTCATCGCTTGAGCCAATCGAGGGCTGCGGCGAGGCAGAGGGCACCCATGAAGTTGACGGCGGTCTTCTCGTAGCGGGTGGGGATGGCGCGCCACTCCTTGAGCCTAGCCCAGAGGCGCTCGACTTGGTTGCGGTTGTTGTAGATCCATCCCGGGCAGGCGACGGGCGCCTCGTGGCGCCGAGGCGGGATCGCAGGCCGTGCGCCCATGTCCCAGATGTGCTTACGAAAGGCGTGGCTGGTGTAGCCACGGTCCCCGACGACCCACTTGGGCACGCTAGGAAGTTGGTCGAGCAGCGGAACCGCATGGGGCAGTTTATGGGCCTGACCGGGCGCCAGCCGGAAGGCGATGGCGCGGCCCTGCCCGTCGGCGATCACGCAAGCCTTGGTCCCATAGCCGCCACGCGTCCTTCGACAGGCTCAGGATGAAGGCGGCCAAGAGCTTCACAAGTGTCTCGCTCGGCCGCAGATCCCCCTTTTGGCAGCGCCTGCCGCATTTTGGTGTGCCCGCACGTTCGTGCCGTCGAGAAACACCATCCCGAGTTAAACGCCGCGCTCCTGCACAAGGTCGAGCAGGCGTTCCCAGACGCCGGCACCGGACCAGCGAATAAAGATCTGCGCCGCTGCCACCACGGACCCAGTCCTCATGAATGGCCCGCCATTTGGCGCCGTTCTGATGTCGCCAGCGGATCGCCGAGAGCGTGCGTTGCAGGTCCTGCGGCGGCGTTTTGGCTTTGGGCCGGCAGGCCTCGACTAGGGGCTCCAGCTCAGACCATTGCGCATCGCTCAGCATCGTCACTCCCACATCAGAGAAATGAAAACCCGAGACGACACAATCCGTTCAAGTGACGACAGACCTTGGTGGCGTTGAAGTGACGGCTGTCCCTCGCAATCGCTCGGTTCTTCGAGATTTGATGTAATTATACATGTTGTATCGAGCGTGCTGAATTTAGTGCGACAGCCGTGAATTCTGTAGTCTTTAAAAAGTGCCGTATCTCCCATTGTAAGATTGTTCCAATAGCAAACGCTGCGCGCTTCTACACAATCTTACTATAAAACAACAATCAATCAAAAACATTTTCACGCTTTATCTCGACTATTCGTTTATGAATCATCTTCGCAATGGCTGCCTTAGTTGGTATTCCGCTTCGATATGAGAATCTTCTTTGCATCAATTTATCAAACAAACTAATTTTATTATTGAAGGCCAGCCTAAGTTGCTTTACTGCACTTTCGTGGCTTGGACTCGCCCAATATTGTCCTTGAGACAAATAATATTCTCCATCCTCTACATTTATCAGTCGATAATCAACCGCATAACTATTGTTTGTATTCATGAAGTCAGTATTTCCAGAATAATCCGTCGCCACTACTTTCCGACCAAGGCAAATTGCTTCTGCCATACCCATGCCGTACCCCTCCGATCTGTGCAAAGAAACATAGCAATCGCAACATTCTATAAGGGATAACATTGAGCTTCGATCAAGATAATCCTCAACGAATATGATTCGATTGTCGAAACGTTTTAGGTTTTCAACAAAATCCGACTCGACCGCAGCGTCTTTCGGATTGTTTGATTTTATAATAAGTCTGACGGACTGGCAGTCCGGAAAAGCAGCTTGAAAAGCTTTTATAACAGCAAGCGGATTTTTCCGATGGATTGACGAATTATAATCAAACGAGAATATTAAATAAAATAAGTCTTTA
>NZ_VRVH01000110.1:0-13678 GCF_008040095.1 Methylobacterium sp. WL6
GGCGGCTACGGTGCCGGCGGTGGTTACGGCGGCGCCGGTGGCGGCTTCGGTGGCGGCGGCGGCGGTTACGGCGGCGGTGGCCGCGTCGCCTCGGGCCTCTCGACCGAGATGCAGGGCACCGTGAAGTGGTACGATCCGGCCAAGGGCTTCGGCTTCGTGTCGGTGAACGACGGCGGCAAGGACGTGTTCGTCCATCGCTCCGCCCTGTCGCGGGCCGGCCTCGAGTCGCTTGCCGAGGGTCAGACCGTGACGCTCGGTGTGGTCGACGGCCAGAAGGGCCGCGAGGCTCAGAGCATCAACGTCGACGATTGATCGGCGGCATTTTTGGCGAACGCGGCGGCCTCGCTTCCGCCGCGTTCCCGATGCGATTGGAAACGGCGGTCCCTCACGGGGCCGCCGTTTTGCGTTCCGGGACGGTAAACGGAGACATCTCATGCGTCGTGCCGTACCGTTCGGCATCCTGCTCGCCCTCGCCACGGCGCAGCAGGCGAGGGCCGAGGATTTCACCGGCGCCTATGCCGGCGTGAACCTCGGCTACGGCTTCGAGCGCGGGCGGGATGCGAAGAAGCCCGGCCCCCTCCCGGAGAAGGACGCGGCGGTTCCGAGCGCGAACGATCTGCCACCGAGCGCATCGATGGCAGCGAAGTCCCTCCGATCGTCGCGTCCGGCCGCCCGCTGAGACGGGGGACCATCCGCGCTGAGATCGCGGACGGCACCGGGCGCTACTGGCCGGCCATCGCCTTGGTGATGAAATCGCGCCGCACGAAGGTGGCGTAGTCCGGCTGGGCCGCGAGGTTGCCGAGGGCGATCTGCGTATCGAGGGCGATCTTGAGGGCATCGGACGTGATGTCGACGCTCTCCGGATAAACCTTGTCGCCCATCATGCGCTTGACCGCAGCCTCGACCACGGTCGGATCGAGGTTGGGGAACTCCTTCCTCGCCACCGCGACCGCCTTGGCCGGATCGGACTGCATCAGCCGGATCGCCGCCTGCATGCCGTCGACGAAGGCCTGCGCCACCGCCGGATCGACATCCTTGCGCGCGCTCACCGCCGAGAAGGCGTAGGGGCCGTACTTCTCGGGGAAGCCGAGGACGACCTTCATCCCCTTGGCGGCAACCTGATCGAGGCCGGGCTCGTACAGCACGGCGACCTTGGCCTGGCCGGCGAGGAACGGGCCCGGCTCGGTGCCGAGCTGCACCTGCGTCAGCGTCACGTCGTCCTTCGACAGGCCGTTCTCCTTCAAGAGCTTGAGGAACAGCGAGGTGCTCGTCGTCGGCATCAATCCGGTGACGATGGTCTGCCCCTTGAGGTCCTTCACGTCGTTGAAGACGAAGTCCGGCGTCGTCGCGATCCACACGGCGGCACCGTTGACGACGTTGGCGATGACGCCGACGGGCGCGCCCTTCGAGGCCGCCACCGCGGTCCATTCCGGGCCGTGGATCGAGAACTGCGCGCTCTTCGAGATCACCGCCGAGAGCGCGACGCTCGGCGCGCCGGCCGTCTCCTTGGTCACGTCGATGCCAGCCTTCTCGAACAGGCCCTCGTCCAGGGCGACGTAGAGCGGCAGGTAGAGCATCGACTGGAAGGCCTGGCTCACGGTCGCCTTCAGCGCCGCCGCCGAGGCGGGCAGGGCCCCCATCAGCCAGGCCGCGGCGACGGTCGCGATGAGGGGACGACGCTGGATCATCGGAAGGCTCTCGTTCTGCTGGCGGGAAGGGCGGGGCGGACGGCCGCGGCGAGCCGCGCTCCGCCGGCTTGGAACTCAGACCTGGACGCTGCCGGTGGTGTCGACCTGCCGCCACGGCAGGATGCGGCGCTCGGCGAAATCGATGACGTGGTAGAGCAGGAAGCCGACGAACATCAGCACGAACAGCCCGACCCAGACGGCGTTGAGGTCGTAGAGCGACGAGGCGTTGTAGATCAGGTGGCCGAGCCCGGCCTGGGACGAGATGAACTCGCCGACGACCGCGCCGACCAGCGCGAAGCCGATGTTGATCCGGAACATCCCGATGATCGCCGGCAGCGTCGAGGGCACGATCACCGAGCGGAAGATCCGGTTCTTCGAGGCGCCCATCGAGGCCAGCAGCGCCTGCAGGTCGGGATCGGCGTCCCGGGCGGCCTGGTACGCCGCGATCAGCGCGACCAGCGCCGTCAGCGAGACCGCGAGCGCGACCTTCGAGACGAACCCGGTGCCGAACCACAGGATCACGATCGGGGCGAGCGCGATCTTCGGCACCGAGTTGATCGCGACGATGAACGGCTCGACGATCCGCGCCACCAGCACCGAGTACCAGAGCCCGAGCCCCGCGACCGAGCCGATCGCGGTGCCGATCACGAAGCCCAGGATGGCCTCCACCACCGTGAGCCAGGTGTCGTGGGCGAGGCTGCCGTCGAGCACGCTCTTGACGAACACCCGCCAGATGCCCGAGGGCGCGCCGACCAGGAACTCGGTGAGCCAGCCGGTATCGACCGCGACCTCCCAAGCCGCGAAGAACACGGCCACCGCGAGGAGCTGGATCAGCCCGCGCCCGAGCGTGGTGTCGATCGCCCGTGCCAGGGCACCGGGCCCGCGGCGTCGGGCCGGCGGCGTCGGTCGGCTCGCCGCCTCCGGCGGTGCCTGTTCGTGGGATAGGATCTGGATCGCCATCAGGCCGCCCTCGCGCTGGTCTGGATGTCGAGCTCGCCGCAGAGCGTGTTGAAATACTCGGAGAAGCGCGGATCGCTGCGGGCGCCGATCGGCGACCGATCGCTGAGCGCGATGTCGTGCACCGCCTTCACCCGGGTCGGGCGATTGCCCAGCACCACGACGCGCTTCGAGAGCGCCACCGCCTCGTCGATGTCGTGGGTCACGAGCACGACGGTCTTGTGGAAGGTCTCGACCGCGTCGAGGAGCACGCCTTCGAGGTAGAGCCGGGTCTGGTAGTCGAGCGCCGAGAACGGCTCGTCGAGGAGCAGGATGTCCGGATCCATGATCAGCGTCCGGATCAGCGCCGCGCGCTGCCGCATGCCGCCCGACAGGGTCTTGGGGTAGGCGTTCTCGAAGCCGGACAGGCCGAAGCGGGCGAGGTAGTCCCGTGCCGTCTCGGTGGCGGCCCTGGCGTCGACGCCCTTCATCTCCAGGCCGAGCATCACGTTCTGCAGGACCGTGCGCCAGGGGAACAGCAGGTCCTTCTGCATCATGTAGCCGACGCGGCCGGACAGGCCGGGCACGATCTCGCCGCGAAAGCGCATCGTCCCCTCGTCGGGCTCGAGCAGGCCGGCGATCACGTTGAAGACCGTGGTCTTGCCGCAGCCGGACGGCCCGATGATGCTGACGAAGTCGCGCTCGTAGATGTCGAAGCTAAGCCCGTCGAGCACCGGGACGGCACCACCCTTCGCCGGGAACGCCTTGCGGATGCCCCGCAGGGCGAGCTGCACGTCCCGGCCGTTCGCAACCGCATCCATCACCGGCTCCACGCTGACGGCGGGATCCAGCAAGGCCCGGGCCAAACTGCATGCAGAATGCAGGCGCGAGGCCGAATCGGCGAGACACGCGTGATCGCTGGCGCCGGACCAAACGAAGAAGGGCAGCACGCGCGACCGCGTCCTGCCCTCACATCATCGAAGTTCGGGATTCTTTGGTGGGCGCACTAGGGTTCGAACCTAGGACCCGCTGATTAAGAGTCAGCTGCTCTACCAACTGAGCTATGCGCCCGATCGCATTGAGCGATCCGCCGCGGTCCACCAAGTCCCGCTGCGATGCGGGCTGATATCAACCGGGCCGGGGGCTGTCCACCCCGTGTTCGCGGTTTTTGCCCGCGAGCCGGAATTTTCCCCCGGGCCGGTCGGTTTTCGGCCTACTCCGCCGCCGCGTGCTGCGCGTGGAGGCGCACGGCCGAGGCCGAGAGCTTATTCAGCGCCGAAAGGTAGGCCTTGGCCGAGGCGACGAGGGTGTCGGGGTCGGCGCCGCGTGCGGTGATCGAGCGCTCGCCAGCCTTCAGCCGCACCGAGACCTCCGCCTGGGCATCCGTGCCGGCGGTGACCGCGTGGACCTGGTAGAGCTCGAGCTGCGCCTCGTGCGGCACCAGCGCCTGGATCGCGTTGAACACCGCGTCGACCGGCCCGTTGCCGTCAGCCTCCTCGGTGAGCGTCTTGCCGTCGACGGCGACCTTCATGGTCGCGCGCTGCGGCCCGCGCGTGCCGGCGATGACAGAGAGCGAGACCAAGCGGATGCGGTCGTGCGCGGTGGCGAGATTCTCGTCGACCAGCGCCTCGATGTCCTCGTCGTAGACGTTCTTCTTGCGGTCGGCCAAGGCCTTGAACCGCTCGAAAACGTCCTGCAGCTGGTTGTCGGACAACCGCAATCCGAGCTCGTCGAGCTTCGAGCGGAAGGCGGCGCGGCCGGAATGCTTGCCCATCACCAGGTTGGTCTTGGTGAGGCCGACCGAGGCCGGGGTCATGATCTCGTAGGTCTCGGCGTGCTTGAGCATGCCGTCCTGGTGGATGCCGCTCTCGTGCGCGAAGGCGTTGCGGCCGACGATCGCCTTGTTGAACTGCACCGGGAAGTTCGTGGCGTGGCTGACGAGCTTCGAGGCCCGGGTCAGCATCGTCGATTCGATGCCGGTCTCGTAGGGCAGCACGTCGGAGCGGGTGCGGATCGCCATCACCACCTCCTCCAGCGCCGCGTTGCCCGCGCGCTCGCCGATGCCGTTGATCGTGCACTCGACCTGCCGCGCGCCGCCCTCGATGCCGGCCAGCGTGTTGGCGATCGCGAGGCCGAGATCGTTGTGGCAATGGACCGAGAAGATCGCCTTGTCGGCGTTCGGCACGCGCGCGCGCACCGCCTCGAACATCGCGCGGTACTCGCCCGGCGTCGCGTAGCCGACGGTGTCGGGCAGGTTGATCGTCGTCGCGCCGGCCCTGATCGCCGCCTCGACGCAGCGGCACAGGTAGTCGATCGGCGTGCGGGTCGCGTCCATCGCCGACCACTCGACGTCGGCGACGAGGTCGCGGGCCTGCGCCACCGTCTTCAGGATGATCTCGACGACCTCGTCCTCAGTCTTGCGCATCTGGTGCGCGAGATGGATCGGCGAGGTCGAGACGAAGGTGTGGATGCGCCCCTGGCGGGCGTGCCGCACCGCTTCGCCGGCCCGGGCGATGTCGGCGGGGATGGCGCGGGCGAGCCCGGCGATGGTGGCGCGCTTGGCGCGGCGGGCGATCTCCGAGACGGCCTCGAAGTCGCCGTTCGAGGCGATCGGGAAGCCGGCCTCGATGACGTCGACGCCCATCGCGTCGAGCAGCTCGGCGACGGCGAGCTTCTCGTCAAGGGTCATGGTCGCGCCCGGGCATTGCTCGCCGTCGCGCAACGTCGTGTCGAAGATCACGACGCGGTCTTTTTTCGTCTCGGAAACGCTGGTCATCGGTTGTCCACCCTGTCGCGGCGCGCCCCCGCCGAGCGGATCGGGCAGCCTTCGAAGCCTGTGAGGTCGGCCATGCGATCCCCTGAAGGCCCAGGCGAACGCCCGGACGGCCCTCAGGGGCGGGTAAGCAGAAGCGAGCGGAGGATGCGCGTCAGCGACGCCGCGGTCGCGGCCTCGACGATGACGGGTGCTGAGCCGGCGCTGGCCAAGGCTCGTCTCTCCTCGGCGCCGATCTCGGGACCGCACGGAGATGTGCGGGGCCGGCGACGCAGGCAGCGTGGATATCCCTGGTTGGGCCCGAAGACAAGCGCGACCGTCGACCGGCCGAGCGACGAAACCGGCCGCCGCAACGAAGAAGGCACCCGCGGAGCGATCCGCGGGTGCCTGCAGAGGGAAGAGCCGGGGCGGGCGAGGATCAGACGGCGATGCGCTCCTCGGCGTCCATCGGCTCGCGCAGCACGTAGCCGCGGCCCCAGACGGTCTCGATGTAATTTTTGCCCTGGCTGGCGTTGGCGAGCTTCTTCCGCAGCTTGCAGATGAACACGTCGATGATCTTCAGCTCGGGCTCGTCCATGCCGCCGTAGAGATGGTTGAGGAACATCTCCTTGGTCAGCGTCGTGCCCTTCCGCAGCGAAAGGAGCTCCAGCATCTGGTACTCCTTGCCGGTGAGGTGGACGCGGGAGCCGGCGACCTCGACGGTCTTCTGGTCGAGGTTCACGATCAGGTCGGCGGTGGTGATCACCGACTGGGCGTGGCCCTTCGAGCGGCGGACGATCGCGTGGATGCGGGCCACGAGCTCGTCCTTGTGGAACGGCTTGGTGAGGTAGTCGTCGGCGCCGAAGCCGAGGCCCTTCACCTTGTCCTCGATGCCGGCCATGCCCGACAGGATCAGGATCGGCGTCTTGACCTTGGCGACGCGAAGGTTGCGAAGCACTTCGTAGCCCGACATGTCGGGCAGGTTCAGATCGAGCAGGATGATGTCGTAATCGTAGAGCTTGCCGAGATCGATTCCTTCCTCACCGAGATCGGTGGTGTAGGTGTTGAAGTTCTCGGACTTGAGCATCAACTCGATGCTCTGCGCCGTGGCGCCGTCGTCCTCGATCAGAAGTACCCGCATCGTCGATCCCCAGCCCGGCCGGCCGTATCAGCGTTCGGACACGTCGCCGCCATTCGTCCGCCACCGGCCTGTGGACGGACGCCCCATCGTCATTGACGTGAAACGCTATTCGTTAATCGTTAACAAAACCTGATTCTGTGTGGCAAGCGATCGTTTGACCCCGCCTCGACCTTTTTGCGTCCGGTGTTTGCGGTCTGTTCTCACCGCACAAACCGTCCGCGGCCGACGCCGCGCCCCCCGCCCCAGCCAAGTCCTTCACCCGTAACGGGCCGCACCCGTTTGTGACCGTTCCGCCACATCCGGCACGCATGTCCTGAGCGGATCGAGGGACCCGGACCGGCACTGCGATCGGCCCCGCTACAAGCCCGATGACCGCAGTGTTAAGGAGGGAGGTAAACGAACCGTTAGGGCTTCAGGAATGACGCAGGACCAGGGTGGGACCGCGGCACGGACGCTCTCGGGAATCCGCGCCGGGCTGGAGCGCGTCGAGCCGCTGGAGACCTACGGACGGGTCGTGGCGATTCGCGGCCTGCTCGTCGAGGTCGCAGGTCCCGTCGCCGCGATGCGGCTCGGCGGGCGGCTCGACGTCGAGGGCGCCGGCAGCGCCGGGCTGATCCCGTGCGAGATCATCGGCTTCCAGGGCGACCGGGCGCTCGCCATGCCGTTCGGCTCGCTCGAGGGCGTCCGCCGCGGCTGCCCCGCCTTCGTCCGCGACGAGGCCGCGGGCGCGATCCGGCCCTCGCCGGCCTGGCTCGGGCGCGTCGTCGATGCGCTGGGCCGCCCGGTGGACGGCCTCGGCCCGCTCGCCAGCGGGCCGGAGATCTACCCGCTGCGGGCCGACCCGCCGCCCGCCCATGCCCGACGCCGCGTTGGGACGCCACTCGATCTCGGGGTGCGCTGCCTCAACACCTTCCTGACGATGTGCGCCGGGCAGCGCATGGGCATCTTCGCCGGCTCCGGCGTCGGCAAGTCCGTGCTGCTGTCGATGCTCGCCCGCTACACCGCCGCCGACGTCGCGGTGATCGGTCTCGTGGGCGAGCGCGGCCGCGAGGTTCAGGAATTCCTGCAGGACGACCTCGGCGCCGCCGGCCTCGCCCGGTCCGTGGTCGTGGTCGCGACCTCGGACGAGCCGGCCCTGATGCGCCGGAACGCCGCCTACGTGACCCTCTCCGTCGCCGAGCATTTCCGCGATCAGGGCGCCAAGGTGCTGTGCATGATCGATTCGATCACGCGCTTCGCCATGGCCCAGCGCGACATCGGCCTCGCCGCCGGCGAGCCGCCGACCGCCAAGGGCTACACCCCGACGGTGTTCTCGGAGCTGCCGCGCCTGCTCGAGCGCGCCGGCCCCGGCGTGGGGGAGGGGACGATCTCGGCGCTGTTCACGGTGCTGGTGGAGGGCGACGACCACAACGAGCCGGTGGCGGATGCGGTGCGCGGCATCCTCGACGGGCACATCGTGATGGAGCGCTCCATCGCCGAGCGCGGGCGCTATCCGGCGGTGAACGTGCTGCGCTCGGTCTCGCGCACCATGCCGCGGTCTTGCGACCCGGCCTTCCTCCCGGTGGTGCGGCGGGCGCGCAAGCTGCTCGCGACCTACGCCGACATGGAGGAACTGATCCGCCTCGGCGCCTACCGCGCCGGCGCCTCGGCCGAGGTCGACGAGGCGGTGGCGCTCATGCCGCGATTGGAGGCTTTTCTGGGGCAGGGTAAGGAAGAAGCAACCTCCATCGGCGATGGTTACGCACGGCTCGCGGAGATCGTGGGCGGTTCCTGAGACGTGCGGTGCGGCGGCCCTTCGCCGCCTCCGCTCCTCGGGTCATATGCCTGGATCTCCTGCGTTGTGTGGAGTGAGCGTATCCCATGAAATCGCGTGACACGCTGATCCGGCTGCGCCGCTTTCAGGTCGACGAGAAGCGCCGCCGCGTCACCCAGATCGAGATGATGATGGCCGACTTCCAGCGCATGGCGATGGAGCTCGACCGCGAGGTCGTCCACGAGGAGGCCCGCGCCGGCATCACCGACATCGGGCATTTCGCCTACCCGACCTACGCCCGCGCCGCCGCCACGCGCCGGGACAACATGCGCCAATCGGCAATCGCCCTGGAAGGCCAGCTCACCGAGGCCAAGGCCGAGCTCGGCGAGGCGTTCGAGGACCTGAAGAAGGTCGAGATCCTCGACGATCGCGAGCGCTCGGCCGAGCGCGCCGCGGAAGCCGTCCGCGAGCAGGCAGCGATGGACGGGATCGGCCTCGCCCGCGCCCGCGCCTGAGGCGAGCCGCGCCCCAGCGCCTCAGGCGAGACACGCGTCCGCGCGAGAGGCAAGGCGGCACGAAACCGTCATGATCCGATGACATCAGACCGCGCAGGCGCGCTCCCGCGGGCGTGCTTGCGATGCGTCGCGTCCTGACGCATCAGGGGCGTTCCCCCCGAGGTGTCGATGTCCATGAAGAAGATCAGCGATTTCATCTGGCCGATCGTCGGCCTCGCCGCGGTGATCGTCTCCGGATACCTGCTGTTTCGTGAATTGCGCGGCATCTCGCTGTCGGAGATCCAGGGCAGCCTCGCCGCCATCCCGCCGCACCGCTTCCTGCTCGCCGCCCTGTCGACGCTGGTCGCGTACGCCGCTTTGGCTTGGTACGACCGGATCGCGCTGCTGCATCTCGGCGTGACGCACATCTCAACGTTCTTCGTCTCGGTCTGCTCCTTCACCACCTACGCGCTGTCGCACAACATCGGCGCCTCGGTGTTCTCCGGGGCGGTGGTGCGCTACCGCGCCTACACCGCCAAGGGCCTGTCGGCCGCGCAGGTCGCGGTGCTCGTGGCCCTGTGCTCCTTCACCTTCGGCCTAGGGACGATCCTGCTCGGCGGCTTCGTGCTCGTCGCGCTCCCCGATACCCTGACGCGCCTCCAGGGCTACCTGCCGGCGATCCTCACCAACCCGAGCACCGCCCGCACCCTCGGCGCTGTCCTGCTCGGCGCGGTCGCGCTCTACATCGCCGGCTCGCTGCTCCGGCTGAAGCCGCTGACGATCCGGTCGTTCAAGCTCGAGTACCCGCGCCCGCCGATCATGATCCGGCAGATCATCGCGGCCCCGCTGGAGCTGCTGGGGGCTGCCGGCATCATCTATTTCGCGCTGCCCGAGGCGCACAATCCCGGCTTCCTCGTGGTCCTTGCGGTCTTCCTCGCCTCGTTCTCGGCGGCGCTGGTCTCGAACGCGCCGGGCGGCCTCGGCGTGTTCGAGCTGGTCTTCGTGGTGGCGATGCCCGACATCGCTCGGCCCTCGATCATCGCCGCGCTCCTCGTCTTCCGGATGTTCTATTTCTGGCTTCCGTTCCTGATCTCGGTGATCGTGGTGCTGCTCTACGAGCGCAACCGCCTGGCCGGCGCCCTGCGCGGGACCGGGACGTCGGCAGCCCCCACGCCGGACCCGCCGCTCGTCGCGCCCGGCCTCGATCCGGCGAAGATCGAGCGGGACCTGAAGCAGAAGACGGTGTGAGAGACAGGGCTTATGGCGCAACCGCTCGGCCACGAGCGCTTGCGGCAGGCCCTTGAGGCCCTTGGAGCGGATCTGGCCGCGCGCGGCCTTTTCGTCGAACTGGCCGTGCGCCGTGGCGGCGCTCTGATCCTTCGCGTCGCATGGCGGCGATCGACGCGGGACGTCGACGCGGTGGTGCGGGAAGGTTTCGACGAGGCGACGCTCGCGCCATCCGTCGCCCGGGTCGCCGGGCTGATGGGCCTCGATCCCGACTGGCTCAACAATGCCGTCGGCATGTTCACGCCCCTCGACGAGCCCGAGACCTTGTTCGATGTGTCGGGCACCTATCCCAGCGAGGGCCCCCCGGGGCTGAGGACGCTCGTGGCCCGTCCGCACTATCTCCTCGCCATGAAGCTCCGCGCCCTGAGCAGCCTCGATCGCGGAACGCGCGACATGGACGATGCCCGCGCGCTCGCCGCCCATCTCGGGATCCTCGACCTGGAAAGCCTGCACGCCCTCTACGCGTCGATCTACGACGAAGCCCCGCCGATCGATGCGCAACTCCGCTTTCCGGGCGTCCTGGACGCGTCGCCGTGAGACCCGCCACGCTGCACGCGCTCGCCATCCGCATCCGCGAGGATGGCGAATGGGATCATCACAGCCGCGAGTTTCTCGACGCATTCTACGCGCTCGACGGCGAGATCGAGCGCCAGGCGGCGATGATCGCCGGCGATCCCGGACTCGTCGGCGATCGGCGCGCGGACGCCTATCTCGGTGCGATCGCCGAGCATCTTGTACGCCGTTGGGGATTGCCGATCCCCGGATGGGTGC
This sequence comes from Methylobacterium sp. WL6, assembly GCF_008040095.1. Taxonomy (NCBI): domain Bacteria; kingdom Pseudomonadati; phylum Pseudomonadota; class Alphaproteobacteria; order Hyphomicrobiales; family Methylobacteriaceae; genus Methylobacterium; species Methylobacterium sp. WL6. Next base: position 10,823 of record NZ_VRVH01000110.1, read on the forward strand.
GGGACGACGCGCGTTACCTCACCACGGCGTGGTTCCTGCCGGACGAGCCGAACCTGCGCGACTACCTGCTCTGCGCGAGCCCGGTCGCCTTCCGGGTTCGCCTGATCTTCACGGGTCCGGACCCGCTGCAACGCGCGCGATTTCCCTATCGCCGCGGCGTTCGAAGCCTGCCGCTCGATTATCCGCCGCCGGACCTCAGACCGAGCCGACGTTGCGAAGCCGCGCCCGCGCGTGAATTTCCGCCTGGCTCATCACCGGCGTCTCGCGGCGGAAGCGCTCGATGATCGAGCGGACGAACGGCCGGGCCTGGACCGAGGTGACGAGCACCGGCATCTCGCCCATGCGGGCGGCGGTCTCGAACCGGTCGCGCACCGTCTGCACGAATTCGGTGAGCTTCGAGGGCTGCATCGCCAGGTAGCGCTCGTCGCGCTCGCCGACGATCGAATCGAGGAAGGCCTGCTCCCAGGCCGGCGACAGGGTGATGATCGGCAGCATGCCGTCGGCGCCCTGATACTGCGCACAGATCTGGCGGCCGAGCCGCGCGCGGACGTGCTCGACGATGTCGCGCGGGTTCTTGATCGATCCGGCGACCTCGGCGATGCCCTCGACGATGGCGCCAAGGTCGCGGATCGAGACGCGCTCGGCCAGCAGGAACTGCAGCACCCGCTGGATGCCGGTGGTGTTGATCTGCGAGGGCACGACCTCCTTGACCAGGTCGGCGTGCTCCTTGGACAGCTCGCGCAGCAGCTTCGAGACCTCGACGTGGTTGAGAAGTTCCGAGACGTGCGCCTTGATGATCTCGGTGAGGTGCGTCGAGACGACGGTGGCCGCATCGACGACCGTGTAGCCCTTGAGCTGGGCCTGATCGCGCAGGGACGCGTCGATCCAGGTCGCCGGCAGGCCGAAGGTCGGCTCCAGCATGTGCTGGCCGGGAAGCTGCACCTGCCCGCCCATCGGGTCCATCGCCATGAACTGGCCGGGGAAGATCTGGCCGGTTCCGGCCTCGATCTCCTTCACGCGCACGACGTACGCGTTGGCATCGAGCTGGACGTTGTCGAGGATCCGAACGGAGGGCATGACGAAGCCGAGATCGGCCGCCAGCTGCCGGCGCAGCGCCTTGATCTGGTCGGTCAGCCGGTCCTGTCCCTCGCCGTTGACGAGGGCGAGGAGGGCGTAGCCCATCTCGAGCTTGAGCTCGTCGAGCTTCAGGAGGTCGGTGACCGTCTCCTCCTTCTCCTTGGCCGCGGCCGCCACCGCCGCCGCGTCCATCGGCACGCCGGCGGCATCGAGCGGGGGTGCCTCGCGGGCGGTCTTCGCGAACCGCCAGGCGGCGTAGCCGGAGGCGCCGGCGAGGGCGAGGAACGGAAGCATCGGCATGCCGGGCATCAGCGCGATCAGCACCATCACGCCCGAGGACATGCCGAGCGCCTTCGGGTAGTTGGCGAGCTGCTTGCCGAGCGCCTTGTCGGCCGAGCCCTTCACGCCGGCCTTCGAGACGAGGATGCCGGCCGCGGTCGAGACGATCAGCGCCGGAACCTGCGAGGCGAGGCCGTCGCCGATGGTGAGCAGGGTGTAGCTCTTGGCCGCCGCGCCGATCGCCATGTCCTGCTGCGCGACGCCGATGATGATGCCGCCGACCACGTTGATGAAGGTGATGAGCAGGGCGGCGATCGCGTCGCCGCGGACGAACTTCGAGGCGCCGTCCATGGCGCCGAAGAACGACGATTCCTCCTCGAGCGCCGAGCGCCGCGCCTTGGCGACCTTCTCGTCGATCAGGCCGGCCGAGAGGTCGGCGTCGATCGCCATCTGCTTGCCGGGCATCGCGTCGAGGGTGAACCGCGCCGCGACCTCGGCGATGCGGCCCGAGCCCTTGGTGATCACGACGAAGTTCACGATGATCAAGATCGCGAACACGATGATCCCGATGACGAAGTTGCCGCCCATCACGAAGTTGCCGAAGGCTTCGATGACGTGGCCGGCCGCCGCCGTGCCCTCGTGACCGTGTCCGAGGATCAGCCGGGTCGAGGCGAGGTTGAGCGCCAGCCGCAGCATGGTCGCCATCAGCAGCAGCGTCGGGAAGACGGTGAACTCGAGCGGATTGTCGATGAACAGCCCGGTCATCATGATCAGCACCGACATGATGATCGACACGGCAAGCAGCAGGTCGAGCAGCACCGACGGCAGCGGGAAGATCAGCACCGCGAGGATGCCCATCACCGCGGTGGCGAAGAACAGGTCGGTGCGCTTGGTGAGCGCATCGAGGCTGGCGCGGTTCGGCATCGAGAAGCCGGCGAGCGCCGACAGGCCTCCGCTCCGCTCCGACGCGATCACCGTCTCGCTCATGTCCACCGCTCCCGCCCGCGACGGGCGGACCCGGCAAGATCTGCCGGGCGGATGGTTAGCGGCGCCTTAACGGAGGCGATCGATGCCTAAGGCCAAGCTGGAACCCGGCTCGGATTCCGCGGCTTGAACGGGCTCGGGATCGGGCCCGCCGTCCAGGCGGTTTGCGCGATCCGAGGTTCGACACCGGAGGAATGCCCATGGCGATGCGAACCATCACCGCCCTGTTCGACGATTACGACGCGGCGGCCCGCGCGGTCGACAAGCTCGAGGCCGAGGGCATCCCGCACGGCGACATCAGCATCGTCGCGAACAACGCCGAGGATCGGCACGCCGGGCGCTTGGCCCCCGTCGGGGATCCGACGCGCTCGTCCGACCCGAACGACGCCAACGTCGGAGGCGCCGGCACCGGCGCGACGCTCGGCACCGTGCTCGGCGGCGGCGCCGGCCTCCTGGCGGGGCTCGGGATGCTGGCGATTCCCGGCATCGGCCCGGTGGTGGCGGCGGGCTGGCTCA
>NZ_VRVH01000111.1:0-13652 GCF_008040095.1 Methylobacterium sp. WL6
GGTCTCGGCGGCCGGCCTGCTCAGCCAGATCGGCAGCGCGACCTATTCCACCACCAAGCACGCCGCCCTCGGCTTCTGCGAGCACCTCGCGATCACCCATCGCAACGATGGCATCCGCGTCGCCGCGACCTGCGACGTCGGCGTGGCCGAGAGCGTCGCCGACCTCGTCTCGCGGACGATCCGGGAGCACGAGGCCGGTCGACGTCTATTGCTCGAATGCCGGCATCCTGCTGCGCGACCCCGATCCCGAGAATGCGGCCTCCGCGCCCGATGCCGACTGGGCGCGCGCCTGGGCGGTCAACGTGATGGCCCACGTCCACGCGGCGCGCGCGCTGCTGCCGGATTGGATCGCCCGACGCGCGGGGACCTTCCTCGCCACGGTCTCGGCGGCCGGCCTGCTCAGCCAGATCGGCAGCGCGACCTATTCCACCACCAAGCACGCCGCCCTCGGCTTCTGCGAGCACCTCGCGATCACCCATCGCAACGATGGCATCCGCGTCGCCGCGCTCTGCCCGCAGGGGGTCGACACCGCGATGGTGCGCGGCGCCTCGGCGCGCGAGCCGGCGCTCCTCGACGGGCTGCTCAGCCCCGAAGCGGTGGCGGAGGCGGCGTTCGCCGGCCTCGCCGAGGGTCGCTTCCTGATCCTGCCGCACCCGCAGGTCGCCGGTTACGTGCGCCGCAAGGCCGACGACCACGACCGCTGGATCGGCGGCATGATCAAGCTCAGACGCGCGAGAGGATGATCCGATGTCGCTGTTCGATCTCACCGGCAAGGTCGCCATCATCACCGGCTCGTCCCGCGGGATCGGGCGCGCCATCGCGCTCCGCATGGCCGAGCAGGGCGCGCGGGTGGTGGTGTCGTCGCGCAAGCGCGAGGCCTGCGACGCGGTCGTCGCCGAGATCGAGGCGGCGCACGGCGCCGGCCGCGCCATCGCGGTGCCGGCCAGCATCTCGGTGAAGGAGGACCTCGTCCGTTTGATCGGCGAGACCAACGACCGTTTCGGCGCGGTCGACACGCTGGTCTGCAACGCCGCGAGCAACCCGTATTACGGGCCGCTGGCCGACATCAAGGACGAGCAGTTCACCAAGATCCTGTCGAACAACATCGTCTCGAACCACTGGCTGATCCAGCTGGTGGCGCCGGCGATGATCGCCCGGCGCGACGGCGCGATCGTCATCGTCTCCTCGATCGGCGGCCTCAAGGGCTCGCCGGTGATCGGCGCCTACAACGTCTCGAAGGCGGCCGACATGCAGCTCGCGCGGAACTACGCGGTCGAGTACGGCCCGCACAACGTCCGGGTGAACTGCATCTGCCCCGGCCTCGTCCGCACCGACTTCGCCCGCGCCCTGTGGGAGGATCCGAAGGTCCTGGAATCCGCGACCTCGCTCGCGCCTTTGCGCCGCATCGGCGAGCCCGACGAGATCGCCGGTGCGGCGATCTTCCTCGCCTCGGCCGCGGGGCGGTTCACGACGGGCCAGGCCATCGTGGTGGACGGCGGCGTGACGATCGCCAGCGGGGCGATCGGGTAGACGCTGCGTATTGCCCTCCCCCCTCGGCGGGGGAGGGAGACGCGGGTTCTACGCCGCCGTCCGTGCCGCTCTATCGTACCCGGCGAAGCTGCCGCCCTCGGCGACCAGCTTCTCCAGCAGGGAAGAGGGCGCGAATTCCGGCCCGTGTTCCGCCTCGAAGGCCTTCATCCGGTCGAGGATCTTGCCGAGGCCGATGCCGTCGGCCCAGTGCATCGGGCCGCCGGTGTAGACCGGCCAGCCGTAGCCGTTGATCCAGACCGTATCGATGTCGGAGGCGCGCAAAGCCTTGCCCTCCTCGAGGATCTTCGCGCCCTCGTTCACCATCGGATAGAGGCAGCGCTCCAGGATCTCCTGGTCGGTGACGGTGCGGCGGGCGATGCCCTTGCGCTCGGAGACGTCGCGGATCACCGCCTCGACCGCATCCGAGGGCGAGGGCTTCCGGTTCTCGTCGTAATCGTAGAAGCCGCGGCCGGTCTTCTGCCCCCGGCGGTCCTGCTCGCACAGGATGTCGCGCACGCTCTCGCCCTTCGAGGTCTCCGCCGACCAGCCGATGTCGAGGCCGGCCAGATCGCTCATCGCGAACGGCCCCATCGGCAGGCCGACGCCCTCCACCACCCGGTCGACGTCCTGCGGCAGGGCGCCTTCGAGGATCAGCTTGTTCGCCTCGCGCTGGCGCTGCTCCAGCATGCGGTTGCCGACGAAGCCGTGGCAGACGCCGACCAGCACCGCGACCTTGCCGATGCGGCGCCCGAGCGCCATCGCGGTGGCGATCACGTCCGGGGCGGTCTCGGCGCCACGCACCACCTCGAGCAGGCGCATGACGTTGGCCGGCGAGAAGAAGTGCATCCCGATCACGTCCTGCGGCCGCCGGGTCATGCCGGCGATCACGTCGATGTCGAGGTAGGAGGTGTTGGAGGCGAGGATCGCGCCAGGCTTGGCGATGGCGTCGAGCGTCCGGAAGATCGTGCGCTTGAGGTCCATGTCCTCGAACGCCGCCTCGATAATCAGGTCGCAGCCGGCCAGGTCCGCGAAGTCGAGGCTGTCGGTGAGCAGCGCCATGCGGGTCTCGACGTCGGCGGCGGTGATGCGTCCCTTCTTCGCCGAGCCGTCGTAGTTCCGGCGGATCGTCTTCAGCCCGCGCTCCAACGCCTCGGGCTTGGCCTCGACGATCGTCACCGGGATGCCGGCGTTGAGGAAGTTCATGCTGATGCCGCCGCCCATAGTGCCGGCGCCGATGATGCCGACGCGGGCGACCGGGCGGGTCGGGACGTCCTTGCCGAGGCCCGGGATCTTGGCGGCCTCGCGCTCGGCGAAGAAGACGTGACGCTGGGCGATCGACTGGGCGCCGTGCATCAGCCGCTCGAAGGTCTCGCGCTGGAAGGCGATGCCCTCCGCGAACGGCATGCTGCAGGCCGCCTCGACGCAGCGGATGCAGGCCTCCGGCGCCTCGAAGCCGCGGAACTTCTTGGCGTTCGCCTTGCGGAAGGCGTCGAACAGGGCGGGGTCGTCGCGCCCTTCCGCGATGCGGTCGTCGCGGTCGCGGATGCGGGGCGAGGCCTGTCCCTCGGCGAGGATGCGCTCGGCGAAGGCGGTCGCGTCGGCGACCAGCGTGTCCGCGCCGGTCAGCGCATCGAGCAAGCCCATCGCGTGCGCGGCCTTCGCGCCGACGGGCTGGCCCGAGGTGATGATCTCCAGGGCCTTCTGCGGGCCGACCACGCGGGGCAGGCGCTGCGTGCCGCCGGCGCCGGGGACGAGGCCGAGCTTCACCTCCGGCAGGCCGAGCTTCGCCGAGGGCGTCGCCACGCGGTGGTGGCAGGCCAGCGCCAGCTCGAGACCGCCGCCGAGCGCCTGCCCGTGGATCGCCGCGACCACCGGCTTGAACGAGGTCTCGACGATGTCGAGCAGCTCGCCGAGCCCCATGCCGCGGGGCGGCTTGCCGAACTCGGTGATGTCGGCGCCGCCGGAGAACAGCTTGCCCGAGCCGGTGAGCACGATCGCCCCGACCTCCGCATCCGCCCCGGCTTCCGCGATCCGGTCGCGCAGGCCCTCGCGGACGGCCGCGCCGAGCGCGTTCACCGGCGGCGAGGCGAGCGTGATGACGGCGACGCGGCCGTCGCGGCGGAGGGTAATCGGGGTGTCGGTCATGCTGGCTTCCTCATCGTGCGCCGCGTCCGGCCGGGTCCGGGCGTCGGCGGTTTTCGAGATCGGGGTTCGGTCGCACGGGCCGGCGTCAGCCCGCGACGATGCCGCGCGTCCGCAGGTCGGCGATATGCTCCGAATCGAGGCCGAGTTCCGCGAGCAGCGCGCGCGTGTGCTCGCCGAGGCCCGGCGGCGGCCGGCGCACCGGGGGACGGGCTCCGTCGAGGCGGTAGGGCGGCGCGAGGACGGGCGATCGTCCCGCATGCAGCATGTGCGCTTCGGCCGTCCGATCGGAACGGAACGCCTCGTGCAGGCCGGCGACCTCGCCGCAGGGAATGCCCGCGTCCCGGAGCGCTGCGATCAGCGTCGCCCGCGGGATGCGCGCGAGCTCGCGGTCGATTTCGGGCGCGAGCCGGTGGCGGTGGCGCGAGCGGCCGAGGTTGGTCGCGTAGTTCGGATCGGCCGCGAGGTCCTCCCGGCCGATCACCGTGCAGAAGCGGCGGTACTGGCCGTTGTTGCCGACGGTGATGACCAGGGGGCCGTCGGCCGCCTCGAACACGCCGTAGGGCACGATCGCCGGGTGCGCGTTGCCGACCCGCTCGGGATCGCGCCCGAGCGCGAGCGCCGCGAGGCCGACATAGGAGGTCAGGCTGAGGCCGGAATCGTAGAGCGCCATCTCGACGTGGCGGCCGCGCCCGGTGCGGTGGCGCTGAAGGAGCGCCGCGAGCACCGCCTGGGCCGCATACTGGCCGGTGAACAGATCGACGGCCGCGACGCCGAACTTCAGCGGAGGCTCATCCGGGCGGCCGTTCAGCGCCATGAGGCCCGCCTCGCCCTGCACCACGAGGTCGTAGCCCGGGCGTTCCGCCTCCGGCCCGTCGCCGACGTAGCCGGCGACCGAGCAGTAGATCAGCCCCGGGTTCTCCGCCGACAGGCGGTCGTAGCCGAGCCCGAGCCTGTCGGCGCCGCCCCGCTTGAAGTTCTGGATCAGCACGTCGCAGCCGGCCGCGATCCTTCGTGCCAGCGCCGCACCCTCCTCGGACGCCAGGTCGAGGCCGAGCGAGCGCTTGTTGCGGTTCACGCTGTCGAAATACGTCGTATTGCCGGGGCTCGTGGCGACGCCCCAGTCGCGGGTGTCGTCGCCGCGGGTCGGATGCTCGACCTTGATCACGTCGGCGCCGAGGTCGCCCAGCACCTGCGCGCACCACGGCCCGGCGAGCACCCGCGACAGGTCGAGGACGCGGATGCCCGCCAGCGGCAGGTCCGGTTCCGTCGTCCGCTCCATCGGCTCCTCCTGGCCCCGTGTCCGGCACGTCTGCGGCGCCGCTCGACACCGGCCCGCCCGTTCCATTTTCGAAAAACCGGTATGTTCGGTTGACACCGCCCGGCATCGGCATAGATCGAATTTCGCAATCATGGAACAGCGGCCCGCACGAGGCCGCGTCTGGGAGGTTGGCGTGTCGCATCAGGCGATCCGGGAGACCGAGCCGACGGCGGAGCCGCGGGCACAAGCCTGGGCGCGCCATTTCCCGGATGCCTGCAACTGGGACGGCCCGGTCGAGATCGGCACCATCCCGGACCTGCTGGCGGCGGGCGTCGCCGCGGCGAAGGGCCCGGCCTTCGATTTCCGCGGACGCGCGATCGGCTTTCCCGAATTCGCCGACCACGTCGAGGCGGTCGCCGCCGGCCTGATCGATCGCGGGCTGACGCCCGACGCCACGATCGGCCTCCACCTGCCGAACACCCCGTTCCACCCGGTCGCCTTCTTCGCGGCGGCTCGGGCCGGCCTGCAGGTGGTGCACCTGTCCGGTCTCGATGCGCCGCGCGAGCTCGCGCACAAGCTCGGCACCACCCGCGCGCGCGTCCTCGTCACCACCAACCTCCCGGGCTTCCTGCCGGTGGCGCTGAAGCTCCTCGACGAGGGCGCCGTCGATACCCTCCTCGTCGGCGACGACGCGGAATGGGGCGCCTCGACGGTGTCCGAGCCGCTGCCGATCCCCGAGCGCCCCGGCGTCGTGACCCTGTCGGCCCTGCGCCGGGCACCGCGTCCGGCGGCCTGGCCGCAGCGCGAGCCCTCCGACGTGATGCTGCTGCAGTTCACCGGCGGCACCACCGGGCTGCCGAAGGCGGCGATGCTGACCCACGGCAACCTCACGGCTTCCGTCTCGATGTACCGGCTCTGGACCGACGACGGGGACGAGGGCGAGGCCTCGGCCCGCACCGTCTGCGTGCTGCCGCTCTTCCACATCTACGCGCTGACGACGGTGCTGCTGCGCGGCATCCGCGGCGGCACCCAGATCCTGCTGCGCCAGCGCTTCGACCTGGACGAGATCATCGCCGACATCGAGGTCCGCCGCGCCACCGCGCTGCCCGGCGTGCCGACGATGTGGTTCGCGCTGCTGAACCGCCCCGGCATCGAGGCGGTGGACTTCTCGTCGCTGCGCTCGTGCATGAGCGGCGGCGCGCCCCTGCCCTTCGACGTGATGAGCCGCCTCAGCCGGCTGATGGGCGTGAACCTCGCCGTCGGCTGGGGCATGACCGAGACCGCGCCGGCGGGCACCCGCCTGCCGCGGGCGGGGGAGCGCCGCCCCGGCGTGATCGGCATTCCGCTGAAGGGCGTCGACATGCGCGTCGTCTCCCTCGACGACCCGTCGGTGGAGGTGCCGACGGGCGAGACCGGCGAGATCGCGATCCGCGGGCCGAACGTCTTCGTCGGCTACTTCGAGCAACCCGACGCCACCGCGGACGCGTTCCGCGACGACTGGTTCCTCACCGGGGACATCGGGCGGGTGGACGAGAACGGCCTGTTCGACTTGGTCGACCGGCGCAAGAACATGATCATCTCCGGCGGCTACAACGTCTATCCGGTGCAGATCGAGAGCGCGATCTACGAGCACCCGGCCGTCGCCGAGACGATCGTGATCGGCGTGCCCTGCGCGTACCGCGGGCAGGCGGCCAAGGCCTTCGTCACCCTGAAGCCCGGCGCCGAGCGCTTCAGCCTCGACGCGCTCAACGACTTCCTCGGCAGCCGCATCGGCCGCCACGAGATCCCCCGGGCGCTCGAGTTCCGGGACGCCCTGCCCCGCAGCCCGGCGGGCAAGCTGCTCGCCAGCGTGCTCGTCGCCGAAGAGCGCGCGAAGACCGGAGCCGACCCCGCATGACCGACGCCGTCATCGTCTCGACCGCCCGCACGCCGATCGGCAAGGCGTTCCGCGGCGCGCTGAACCTCACCGACGGCGCCGATCTCGGCGCGCACGCGATCCGCGCCGCGGTCGAGCGCGCGCGCGTCGAGCCGAGCGAGGTCGAGGAGGTGGTCCTCGGCTGCGGCTACCCGGAGAACGCCACGGGCGGCAACGTCGCGCGGCATGCGAGCCTCGTCGCCGGCATCCCGGTCGGGTCGGCCGGCGTGACCGTGTCGCGGTTCTGCGCCTCGGGCCTGGAGGCGATCGCCAGCGCCGCCCGCCGCGTCATCCTCGACGGCGTCCCTGTGGCGGTGGCCGGGGGCCTCGAATCGATCAGCCTCGTGCAGCCGAAGGTGCAGAAGGAGCTGACCCGGAACGATTGGCTGCTGGCGCACCTGCCGGCGATCTACATGCCGATGATCGAGACCGCCGACATCGTCGCCGGGCGCTACGGCATCTCGCGCGAGGCGCAGGATGCGTTCGCGCTCGAAAGCCAGCGCCGCACCGCGGCGGCGCAGGAGCGCGGCCTGTTCGACGACGAGATCGTGCCGATCTCCGCGATGATGTCGGTCACCGACAAGGCCACGGGCGAGACCCGCACCGTCGAGACCCGGCTCGCCAAGGACGAGGGCAACCGCCCCGACACGACGCTGGAAGGCTTGGCCAAGCTCAAGCCCGTGCGCGGCGAGCATGCGTTCGTCACCGCCGGCAACGCCAGCCAGCTCTCGGACGGCGCGTCCGCCTGCGTGGTGATGTCGCGGGCGGAGGCGGCGCGGCGCGGTTTGGCCCCGCTCGGCAGCTTCCGCGGGTTCGCCTCGGCCGGCTGCGACCCCGACGAGATGGGCATCGGCCCGGTCTTCGCCGTGCCGCGCCTGCTGGAACGCCACGGGCTCAAGGTCGCCGACATCGACCTGTGGGAGCTGAACGAGGCCTTCGCCAGCCAGTCGCTCTATTGCCGCGACACGCTCGGGATCGATCCCGAGCGGGTCAACGTCAACGGCGGCGCGATCAGCGTCGGCCACCCCTTCGGCATGAGCGGCGCCCGCCTCGTCGGCCACGCCCTGCTCGAGGGCCGGCGGCGCAAGGCGCGCTACGCCGTCGTCACCATGTGCGTGGCCGGCGGCATGGGCTGCGCCGGCCTCTTCGAGATCGCCGCCTAGCGATCCGCGACGATCAGGAGACACCGATGGATCTGCGCTACACCGCCGACGAGATCGCGTTCCGCGACGAGGTCCGCAGCTTCTGCCGCGAGAAGATCCCGGCCGAGATCCGGCGCAAGGTCTCGGAAGGCCGCGGCCTCGGCAAGGACGACGTCGTCACGTCCCAGCGCATCCTGAACGCGCGCGGCTGGGCCGTGCCGCACTGGCCCAAGGAATGGGGCGGCCAGGATTGGACGCCGATCCAGCGCTACATCTACACCGAGGAGCTGCTGCAGGCGGCGGTGCCGCTGCCGCAGCAGTTCAACTGCTACATGTTCGGCCCGGTGCTCGCGACCTTCGGCAACCAGGAGCAGAAGCGGCGCTTCCTCGCGCGGGCGGCCAATCTCGACGATTGGTGGTGCCAGGGCTTCTCCGAGCCCGGCGCCGGCTCGGACCTCGCCTCGCTCAAGACCAAGGCGGTGCGGGATGGCGACCATTACGTCGTCGACGGGCAGAAGACTTGGACGACGCTGGGCCAGCATGCCGACTGGATCTTCTGCCTCGTGCGCACCGACATGGAGGCGAAGAAGCAGCGCGGCATCTCTTTCCTCGTGATGGACATGACGTCGCCCGGCATCACCGTGCGCCCGATCATCACCCTGGAGGGGCGCCACGAGGTTAACGAGGTGTTCTTCGATTCCGTGCGCGTGCCGGTCGAGAACCTGATCGGCGAGGAGAACAAGGGCTGGGACTACGCGAAATTCCTGCTCGCCAACGAGCGCACCGGCATCGCCCGCATCGGCCTGACCAAGGAGCGCATCCAGCGCATCAAGCGCCTCGCCAAGGAGATGCCCTCCGGCGCCGGCTCGATGTGGGACGACGGCGATTTCCGCGGACGGGTCGCCGAGGTCGAGATCGAGCTGAAGGCGCTCGAGATCACGCAGATGCGGGTCGCGGCCAAGCAGGGCCGCGCCGATTCGGTGCAGCCCGACCCGGCCTCCTCGCTCCTGAAGATCCGCGGCTCGCAGCTGCAGCAGGCGGCGACCGAGCTGCTGGTGGAGCTCGCAGGGCCGTTCTCGCTCGCCGCGCCCCAGCGCGGCGCCGGCGCCAACAACCCGCCCGGCGGCTTCGACTGGGTCGACGCGGCCGCGCCGAGCTACTTCAACAACCGCAAGGTCTCGATCTACGGCGGCTCGAACGAGATCCAGCACAACGTCATCGCCAAGGGCATCTTGGGCTTGTGAGACGCGCAACCCCCGCTCTCAGACCCTGAACCTCATCCTGAGGTGCCCGCGCCAGCGGGCCTCGAAGGAGCGTTCCAGGGATCGCACGCGAACTGGAGCGCTCCTTCGAGGCCTCCGCTTCGCTGCGGCACCTCAGGATGAGGGCGCGGATCGGATCGCGGTCGTCGTCGCTTCACGTCATTCGGAAAATGCGATCCATGGATTTCGACTTCAGCGAAGAGCAGAACCTGTTGCGCGACAGCGTCGAGCGCTTCTGCGCCGACGGCTACCCGTCGCTGGAGGCGCGCCAGGCCCGGGCTCGCGAGCCTCTGGGGTTCTCCGAGCCAAACTGGGGCAAGCTCGCCGAGCTCGGCGTCTGCGGCCTGCCGTTCTCCGAGGAGGATGGCGGGTTCGGCGGCGGCGCCGTCGAGACGATGATCGTGATGGAGGCGATCGGCCGGAACCTCGCGGTCGAGCCGTTCTTCGCCAGCGGCGTTCTCGGCTCCACCGCGATCCGGCTCGGCGCCGATTCGACCCAGAAGGCGCGATGGCTCCCCGGGATCGTGGAGGGTTCGACCCGCCTCGCCCTCGCCCAGACCGAGCGGCAGTCCCGCTACGACCTTCACGATGTCGCGACCAGGGCCCGCCGCGACGGCTCGGGCTTCGTGCTCGACGGACAGAAGAGCGTCGTGCTGAACGCCGATTCCGCCGGCTTGATCGTCGTCAGCGCCCGGGTGTCGGGCGAGCGCCGCGACCCGCACGGGATCGGCCTGTTCGTGGTGCCGGCCGATGCGCCGGGCGTCACCATCGAGCCCTATCCGACCCAGGATGGCGGCCGGGCCGCGGAGGTGACCTTCGCCGGCGTGGCCGTTGATGGCGGCGACGTGCTCGGCGATTCCGAGGGCGGCCTGCCGCTGCTGGTGCGCGTCGCCGAGCATGGGATCGCGGCGCTGGCGGCCGAGGCCCTCGGCTCGATGTCGGCGCTGCATGCGCTGACCGTCGATTACCTCAAGACGCGCAAGCAGTTCGGCGTCACGGTCGGCAGCTTTCAGGCGCTGCAGCACCGGGCGGTCGACATGCTGATCGCCCTCGAGCAGGCGCGCTCCATGGCGATCTACGGGGCGATGATGGTCGAGGCCGGCGATGCCGCCGAGCGTGCCGCCGCCCTCTCGGCGGTGAAGGTGCAGGTCAACAAGGCGTGCCGCTTCCTCGGCCAGGAGGCGGTTCAGCTCCACGGCGGCATCGGCATGACCATGGAGTACATCGGCGCGCACCACTTCAAGCGCCTGGCGATGATCGAGTACCAGCTCGGCGACACGCCCTACCACCTGCGCCGCGTCGCCGACGACGGCGGCCTGATCGCGGCCTGACGCGATCCGAGGACCCGGGCACGCGCTAATCGGCGGCCGCGTGGATCCCCATGAACAGCGGGCGCACGAAGATCTCGGCCGCATCGGCGCCGGCGACGTCGCACCAGCGGTCGAGGTCGGAGGCGGCGTCGATCATGCTGCTCACCACCTGCGCGGCGATCGACGGGTCGACGGCGCGGATCGAGCCGTCGGCGATGCCGTCGCCGATCGGGAAGGCCAGGCGCTCCCACAGGCGGCGCATGGTCAGCGGGATCTCGGCGCGCAGGGTGTCCGGCAGGGCGCCGACGGCGGTGCAGCGCAGGAGCGGGCCGCCCTCGGAGACCTGGTGGCGCATCAGCGCGCGGGCGCAGGCGGTGATCCGAGTCCAGCCGGTGCCGCCGGCCGCCTCGGCCGCCTCCTGCTCCCGGCGCAGGATGGCGAAGGTGCGCGCGAAGCACTGGGCGATCAGGTCGTCCTTGTTGTCGTTGTGATGGTAGAACGAGCCCTTGGTGACGCTGAGCCGCGCCGAGATCTTCTCCACCGAGGCGCCGCGATAGCCTTCCTCGTTGATCAGCGCCGTCGCCGCCCGCAGGAACGGCTCGGTCGGGTCGCCCTGGGCCGCGATCGGGTCCGGTGCGTCGCCGCTCCAGTGGCTCTCCGGGCTCGCCAGGCCGTGCAGCAGGAGATCGGCGATCCGCGCCCCGACGCGGGGGTAATCCGCCGCCTCGTAGCGGTCGATCCAGGCGCGGACCGTGTGCACCACCGAGACGACGAGGTGCGTCCGTGCCCGCAACGCGTCGCGGTCGAGGCCCGGGAAGGCGGCCTCGGGGAAGAACGCGGCGCGCGCCTGCCGGAAGAAGGCGTTGTAGGCGGCGTATACCGCCGCGCTCTGCGGCTCGGGCAGCGCGCGCATGTCGGTCAGCCGAACCTGAGGCGCCCGCGCCCCGGTCTCGATCGCCGCGAGGTCGCGGAAGTAGGCGGCCAGGAACGCGGAGAGGCGCTCTGCCGGGTCGGCGAGCGCCGCCGTCTCGGCGAGCAGCGCCTCGTGCCACGCGATCGTGCTGACGTAGCAGGCGGCCGCGAGGTCCTCCTTGCGGCGGTAATAGTAGGTGATGCTGTTGGGCATCAGCCCGACGCTGCCGCCGACGTCGTTGAGCGCCGTGCCGCGGATGCCGCGGGCATTGAAGTGCCGTGCCGCCGCATCGAGGATCGCCCCGCGCTTGAGGGCATAGCGTTTGGTCTGCCCGGCCGCGGGCCTGCCTCCGTCGATCATCCCAGCGGTTGAGCATGGCGGCGCACGAACTGACAAGCGCCGCGCCGTCAAACGTGGTACTGCGAAGACACAGGCCGACGGCTTCGTACTTTTAGACGGTTGCGGTGGGTGCGCGGCCGTCTGATCCTGACCGCATGATGATGCAGCACGAAGCGGCGTATCAGCCCCATCCCGAAGCCGCGACCGCCCGCCTATCGGGCCGGTCGCGCACGAGTGCCCGCCCCATGCTGTACGACGCGTTCGAGATGCAGTGCGACCTGGCCCAGCAGACGCGGGCCTGGGGGCGCGTGCTGCACGATGCCGTCTCGCCCTGGACAGCCTTCGGCGATCCGGTGAACTGGATGTCGGCCGGCGCCCGCATGATGATGCGCGCCGGACTGACCTTCGCGCGCCCGTCCTTCGGCATCGAGGCGGTGACGGTCGGCAACCGCGAGGTCTCGGTGGTCGAGGAGCCGGTCCTCGTCACGCCGTTCGGCACCCTGCTGCGCTTTCGCAAGGACATCGATTCCGAGCAGCCGAAGGTGCTGGTCGTGGCCCCGCTCTCGGGCCACTTCGCGACGCTGCTGCGCAGCACGGTGAAGACCCTGCTGCCCGACCACGACGTCTACATCACCGATTGGCACAACGCCCGCGACGTGCCGCTCTCCGACGGCGCGTTCGGGTTCGACGACTATGTCGGGCACCTCGTGCAGTTCCTTGGGGCGATGGACGGCCCCGCGCACGTGCTTGCGGTCTGCCAGCCGACCGTCCAGGCGCTCGCCGCCGCCGCCGTGATGGCGGAATCGAAGGATGCGGCCACGCCCCGCAGCATGACGCTGATGGCCGGCCCGGTGGATTGCCGCATCAGCCCGACCTCGGTGAACGCGCTCGCCACCTCGAAGCCGATCGAGTGGTTCGAGAAGAACCTGATCGCCACCGTGCCGCGGCGCCACAAGGGCGCCGGCCGCCGGGTCTATCCCGGCTTCGTCCAGGTCTCGGCCTTCGTCTCGATGAACACCAAGCGCCACGTCCAGGGCCATGCGGACCTGTTCTGGCACATGGCCAACGGCGAGGTCGAGAAGGCCGACGCGATCGCCGGGTTCTACGACGAGTACTTCGCCGTGCTCGACCTCGCGGCGGAGTTCTACATCGAGACCGTCAAGACGGTGTTCCAGGATTACACCCTGGCCAAGAACGAACTGACCTATCGCGGCAACCGGATCGACATGCGCGCGATCCGCAAGACCGCGCTGATGACGGTCGAGGGCGAGCGCGACGACATCTGCGCCGTCGGCCAGACCATGGCGGCGCACGACCTCTGTACCGGCCTGCCCCCGCACATGCGCAGCCACCACCTCCAGGCCGGCGTCGGCCATTACGGGGTGTTCTCGGGCCGCAAGTGGGAGGGGCAGACCTACCCGCTGGTGCGCAACTTCATCCAGTCGCACAACTGAGGACGGCCGCCCCGCCCTGAGCGGATTTGACCCGCACGCGCACGTTGCGCACCATGCTAGCTTGCCTGCACGAACGTGCTGGTTCGAGGGCGGCGAGGCGATTGCGGGCGTGAGCAGTAACGATCCGAAGCGATCCGGCACCGCCGCACGGCTCGACCGGCTGGTGGCGCGCTCCAACGCCGCCGGCCTGTGGGAGCGGGCCTGGCCGGTGCTGTGGCGCGGCCTCGGCGTCGTCCTGGCCTTCCTCGCCGTCTCCTGGCTCGGCCTTTGGCTCGATCTCTCCGCCACCTGGCGCATCGTCGGCCTCGTCGCCTTCGGTGCCGCGCTGGTCGCCGTGCTCGCCCCGCTCGCTCGGCTGCGCCGGACGGAGCGGCGCGCCGCGCT
>NZ_VRVH01000112.1:0-13519 GCF_008040095.1 Methylobacterium sp. WL6
CCCCGAGCCGGTGGCCGTCCCGTCCGGCCGCAGGGCGAAGGCGAAGGCCGGCCGGCCGAAGCGCTCCTTGAGCCGCGCCGCGATCAGCCCGACGATGCCCGGGTGCCATTCGGCGCTGCCTGCGACCAGCACCGGGCGATCGGGGTCGCGGCCGAGCGCGTGGTCCATCTCGGCCTCGGCCTCGGCCACGGCCTGCGCCTCGATCGCCTGGCGCTCGCGATTCAGGCGGTCGAGCTCGACCGCGATGCGGGCGGCCTCGGCGGGGTCGTCGGTGGTGAGCAGGCGCGCGCCCAGACCCGCGTCGCCGATGCGCCCGCCGGCGTTGATGCGGGGGCCGAGGAGATAGCCGAGGTGCCACGCCTCCGGCGGCCCGTCGAGGGCGGCGGCATCGAGGAGCGCCGCGAGGCCGTGGCGGCCGCGGGCGCGCATCACGGTCAGCCCCTGGACCACGAAGGCGCGGTTGAGGCCGGTCAGCGGCACCACGTCGGCGACGGTGGCCAGCGCCACCAGGTCGAGGGCGTCGGTCAGCGACGGCTCGGGGCGCGCGGCGAAGGCCCCCTCCGCCCGCAGCGTCCGGGCCAGGGCCACCAGCGTCAGGAACACGACGCCCGCGGCGCAGAGATGGCCGAGGCCCGACAGGTCGTCGAGGCGGTTCGGGTTCACCAGCGCGCGCACCGGCGGCAGCAGCTCGGGGGCGCCGTGGTGGTCGAGGACGAGCACGTCGAGGCCGATCCGCGCCGCCTCCGCCAGGGGCCCGTGCCCGCTGGTGCCGCAATCGACGCAGACCAGCAGGGTCGCCCCCTCCCCCGCCAGCGCGGCGACCGCGGCGGTGTTCGGGCCGTAGCCCTCGGTGATCCGGTCGGGGATGTGGATGCGGGTCGGCACGCCGAGCGCGCGCAGGTATCCGGCCAGCAGGGCCGCGCTCGCGGCGCCGTCGACGTCGTAATCGCCGAACACCGCGACGCTCTCGCCCTGCCGCACCGCCCGCGCGAGGCGATCGGCGGCGGCTTCCATGTCGACGAGGCAGGCGGGGTCGGGCATCAGGTCGCGCAGGCGCGGGCGCAGGTAGGCCTCCGACCCGTCCGGCCGGACGCCGCGCCCGGCAAGCACGCGGGCCAGCAGCTCCGGCAGGCCATGGGCCTGGACCATGGTGGCGGCGTAGGCCTGCGCGGCCGGGTCGGCGCAGCGCTCCCGCCACGGCCGCCCGAGGATGGACCGGGTGACGCCGAGGAAGGCGCGGGACTCTGGAAGCAGGGCTGACACGGGGCGCACCATAGACCGCAACGGCGGCCAAATCCCGGTCCGCGTGCGGGCGTCGGCGCTACTCGTCGGCCTCCATCCCGGCCAGGGGCACGGCCAGCTCGCACAGCACGCCGTCGGGCGGGTAGGTCAGGCGGACCTCGCCGCCGATCGCCCCGGCGAGGCCGCGCTCGATCAGGCGGCTGCCGAACCCCATCCGGGTCGGGTGCGCGACCCGCGGCCCACCGCTCTCGGCCCAGCGCAGCCGGACCATCGGCTCGCGGCCCTCCGGGTCGATCGACCAGTCCACCACCACGAAGCCCGCGGGCGTCGAGAGGGCGCCGTACTTGGCGGCGTTCGTCGCCAGCTCGTGGATCATCAGCGACAGCGACAGGGCGGCCTTGGAGCCGACCTGAACGTGCGGCCCAAACAGCCGCAGGCGGCCCGCCTGGGCATCGTCGTGGATCGTCAGCGCGCCGTGGACGACCTTCTCCAGGCTGGCGCTCTCGCGGGTGCCGTCGAGCAGGATGTCGTGGGCCTTGCCGAGCGCGATCAGCCGGTTGGCGAGGGCGTCGCGGGCGGCTTCGAGGTCGGTGGCGTTGCGCATGGTCTGCATCGCGATGGCCTGCACCATCGCCAGCGTGTTCTTCATGCGGTGGCTGAGCTCGCGGTTGAGCACCGCCTGCTGCTCCTCGGCCCGCAGGCGGCCGATGCCGACCTGGACCCGGTCCGCGACGTTGCGGGCGAAGGCGATCTCCTCCGGCAGCCAGTCGCGCGGCGCGGCGGCGTGGACGAAGAACAGCCCCACCGTGCGCCCGCGCTCCCGCACCGGCACGTCGAGCATCGCGCCGATGGCGAGCGCCGCGAACGGAGCCGCGAACGCGGCGGTGCGCGGATCGTCCGCGACCGCGCGGACGACGAGGGCGTCGCCGCGCTCGATCGAGGCGCCCAGCCGGCCGAAATCGGCGAAGCGATGGGTCCCGGCGAGGCTGCCGGCGCCGGACGCGGTCCAGTCCTCGAGGACGGTGACCTCCGCCCCGCTGGCGTCGATCTCGCCGTAGCCGGCCCGGCTCGCATCGAGCGTCCGCCCGACGATCTCCGCCGCCTTGGCGGTCATCGCCGCCACCGAGGCCACGTCGCGCAGGTGGTCGCCGAGCTCGATCAGGGCCGCCCGGCGGATCGAGGCGGCGCGGGTCAGGCGCTCCTCCGCCCGCAGGCGGACCAGCTGGCGCCGCTCGCGCATCAGGATCATGATCTGCCGCGCGAGCCGCCGCAGCGCGTCCGCCTGCTCCTCGGTGAGGCCGTCGGGCCGGGGCACGTTGTCGATCACGCAGAGGCTGCCCAGCGCCCTGCCGCTCGTCGTGCGCAGCGGCGCCCCGGCATAGAAGCGAATCCGCGGATCGCCGGTCACCAGCGGGTTGTCGCGGGTGCGCGGGTCCAGCGTCAGGTCGGGGATGACGAGGAGATCGGGCTCGCCGAGCGCGTACTTGCAGACCGACGCGTTCAAGTCGGTCTCGCAGCGCGGGAAGCCGACGCGGGCCTTGAACCACTGCCGGTCGGCGGCGACGAGGCTGACCAGGGCCACGGGGGCGAGGCAGATCGTGCGGGCGATCTGCACCGCGTCGTCGAAGGCTTCCTCGGGTGCCGTGTCGAGGACGGCGAACGCTTCCAACTCGGCCAGTCGATCGGGATCGGAAGTCTCGGGCGACATGCCAGCCCCGGGTTGGAGATCCATCGCGCCGGATCGGCGGTCGGCGTTGCGCGTTGTAGGGCCCCGCTCGACGTCTGTCATGCCTGGAGCATCGTCCGTGATCCAGGGATCACGGACGATGCTCCATCGCGCTGAGAGCGCGCGTTTTCTTCACGCGAGCCGGGATCCGCCTCGCTTGAAGACGCTCCGGCGCCATTCCCGCGGGCCGCAGCCGAGGACGCGGGGGCTGCGCGACGCAAAAAGGGCGGGCATCGCTGCCCGCCCTTCGACCCCGACCCCGGGAAGCCCGGATCAGAGGTTCTTGAGGATCTGGTCGACGACCTTCTTGGCGTCGCCGAACAGCATCATCGTGTTGTCGCGGAAGAACACCTCGTTCTCGACGCCGGCGTAGCCCGAGCCCATGCCGCGCTTGATGAACAGAACGGTCTTGGCCCGCTCCACGTCGAGGATCGGCATGCCGTAGATCGGCGAGGTCTTGTCGGTCTTGGCGGCCGGGTTGGTGACGTCGTTGGCGCCGATCACGAAGGCTACGTCGGCCTGCGGGAACTCGCCGTTGATGTCCTCCAGCTCGAACACCTCGTCGTAGGGGACGTTGGCTTCGGCGAGCAGCACGTTCATGTGACCGGGCATGCGGCCGGCGACGGGATGGATGGCGTACTTCACGTCGACGCCCTCCTTCTTGAGCAGGTCGGCCATCTCGCGGAGCGAGTGCTGGGCCTGCGCCACCGCCATGCCGTAGCCCGGCACGATGATGACCCGCTCGGCGTTCTTCATGATGTAGGCCGCGTCGTCCGACGAGCCCTGCTTGACCGGCCGGGTCTCGACCTCGCCGCCGCCGGCCGCAGGCGCGTCGCCGCCGAAGCCGCCGAGGATCACCGAGATGAACGAGCGGTTCATCGCGTGGCACATGATGTAGGACAGGATCGCGCCCGAGGAGCCGACCAGCGCGCCGGTGATGATCAGCGCGAGGTTGCCGAGCGTGAAGCCGATGCCGGCCGCGGCCCAGCCCGAGTACGAGTTCAGCATCGAGACGACGACGGGCATGTCGGCGCCGCCGATCGGGATGATGAGCAGGCCGCCGAGCGCGAACGACAGCAGCACGATCAGCCAGAACACGACCTTGCTCTCGCCGCCGATGAACACCGCGATCAGCACGACCAGCGCCACCGCGAGGCCGATGTTGATGAGGTGGCGGCTCGGCAGCATGATCGGCTTGCCGGACATGCGTCCGTCGAGCTTGGCGAAGGCGATGACCGAGCCGGTGAAGGTGATCGCGCCGATCGCCGCGCCGAGCGCCATCTCGAACAGCGACTCCTTGTGGATGTGGCCGTTCTCGAGGATGCCCACCGCCTGCGGCGCGTAGAGGGTCGCCGCCGCGCCCGCGACCGCGGCGAGGCCGACGAGCGAGTGGAAGGCCGCCACGAGCTGCGGCATCGCCGTCATCGGCACGCGCTTGGCGATGACCGCACCCGCGCCGCCGCCGATGGCGAGCCCGAGGAAGACGAGGAGCCAGGCGGCCGCGCCGGCCGGCGGATGGCCGACCAGGGTGGTGAGCACGGCGAGCGCCATGCCGATCATGCCGTAGAGGTTGCCCTGCCGCGACGTCGTCGGGTGCGAGAGCCCCCGCAGCGCCATGATGAACAGGACGCCAGAGACGATGTAGAGAAGGGCGGAGACGTTCTGGGACATGTCTCAGGCCTTCTTCTTGTACATGGCGAGCATGCGCTGGGTCACCAGGAAGCCGCCGAAGATGTTCACGCTCGCCAGCACGATGCCGATGAACCCGAAGGCGCGGGCCCAGCCGGTGCCCTTCTCGATCAGGGGCACGCCGGCGGCCAGGATCGCGCCGACGATGATCACCGACGAGATCGCGTTGGTGACTGACATCAGCGGCGTGTGCAGCGCCGGGGTCACCGACCACACCACGTAGTAGCCGACGAAGATCGCGAGCACGAAGATCGCGAGCTGGAACACGGTGGCGTCGACCGCGCCGTGGGTCACGGCGCTGAGACCGTGGCCGACGCCGTCGGCGATGGCCTGGGCCTGGTCGGCGGCGTTGCGCGCGGCGGCGGCGGCCGAGCGCGCGGTGTCGGCGAGGACGCGGGTCTGGTCGACCGCCTGATCGGGGGGGATGTTGGCCATCGTTATGCTCCTCGCGACCGGCCTACGCCGCGCCCGTTGCCTGTGTGCTGGGTGACTGCGACACCCCGGTCTTCGACAGCCCGACCGAGGCCTGCTCGGATTGCGGCGCGTCCTGCGGGCGGTCGGCGACCGCCGCGTCGGCCTTCGGCTGGAAGGACGGGTGCACGACGGCGCCGTCGTGGGTCAGGTTCGTGGCCTTGACGAGCTCGTCGTCCCACTTGATCGCCAGAGCCTTCGACTCCTTGTCGACCAGGGTCTCGACGAAGGCGTAGAGGTTGCGCGCGTAGAGCGCCGAGGCGCTCGCCGCGAGGCGGCCGGCGACATTGAGGTGGCCGACGATCTTCACGCCGCGATCGTTGACCACGACCTCGCCGGGCTTAGCGCCCTCGACGTTGCCGCCGCGCTCGACCGCGAGGTCGACCAGCACCGAGCCGGGCTTCATCGAGGCGACCATCGCCGCCGAGACGAGCTTCGGCGCCGGGCGCCCGGGGATCAGCGCCGTGGTGATGACGATGTCCTGCTTGGCGATGTGGGTCGCGACCAGCTCGGCCTGTTTCTTCTGGTACTCGGCCGACATCTCCTTGGCGTAGCCGCCCTTGGTCTCGGC
Source organism: Methylobacterium sp. WL6 (assembly GCF_008040095.1). NCBI lineage: Bacteria > Pseudomonadati > Pseudomonadota > Alphaproteobacteria > Hyphomicrobiales > Methylobacteriaceae > Methylobacterium > Methylobacterium sp. WL6. Next base: position 5,700 of record NZ_VRVH01000112.1, read on the forward strand.
CTGCTTGAACTCGTCGTCCTCGACGGCGACGAACTTCGCGCCGAGCGACTCGACCTGCTCCTTGGTGGCGGGGCGCACGTCGGTGGCGGTGACGACCGCGCCCATGCGGCGCGCCGTGGCGATCGCCTGGAGCCCGGCGACGCCGACGCCCATCACGAACACGCGGGCGGCGGGCACGGTGCCGGCCGCCGTCATCATCATCGGCATGGCGCGGCCGTACTCGGAGGCACCGTCGACCACCGAACGGTAGCCGGCGAGGTTGGCCTGGCTCGAGAGCACGTCCATCACCTGCGCACGGGTGATGCGCGGCATCAGCTCCATGGCGAAGCCGTCGACGCCGGCCTCGGCCATCGCCTGCAGCTCGGCCTCGCGGCCGTAGGGGTCCATGATCGCGACGACCACGGCGCCCCGCTTCAGGAGCTTCAGCTCCTCGGCGGCGGGGCGGCGGACCTTGAGGATCAGGTCGGCGTCGCGGGCGGCCTCCTCGGCCGAGGCCGCGACCGAGGCGCCGACGGCCTCGTACTCGGAATCCGGCATGCCGGCCTTCAGCCCGGCGCCCGACTGCACGGTCACGTCCGCGCCGAGCGCCAGGAACTTCTTGACCGTCTCGGGCACCGCCGCGACCCGCGGTTCCGCGGAATCGGTCTCCGACAGGACAGCGATGCGCATTCAGGATTTCCCCTCGATGGACCGCTCCCGAATGCGCGAAATGGAACGGCTTTTCGAGGCGGGTTGAACGGACGGACTGACGGAAGCGTTACGATTGTAATGGCAGGCCCGGGCGCGGGGCGCGGACCGTCCCGGCCTCAGGGAGAGGACGAGCGTTCAGGCGAAGGCGAGGTAGAGCGCCATCAGGATGGCCACGACGCAAGGCGCGCGCCAGCCGATGTTCGGAGCGAAGGCGCCGAGCGCGCCGGCCGCACTCGACAGGACGACGCCGAGGATCGCCGTGAGCCAAGCCTCGCGGATGCCGCCGACCGCCAGCGCGAGCACCCAGCAGATCACCACCCCGGTGGCGATCTCGACGAAGCGGACGAATCCCCGATAGGTCTGCTCGTGCGTCTTCGCGTCCATCGCGGGGCTGTAGGCCACCCCGGAAACGCCCTTCGTATCGGCCATCGTGCGCTCGTCCTCGACGCTACCACTCTCGATGGGTGCGGGTTTAGCCCAAGCTTATTGCTGCCGCAATCGGCCGCAACCGGCATCGCACGGCTTCGCTTGGGCCTCAATTCACTTGCGCACAAAACACCCGCCGAACACGCGATCGTGAGCCGGCGAAGACCGCCTCCGCGGCCCGCCGCCCCGGTCAGGCCGGCAGGGCCAGCCCCACCGCGCCGAGCGCCTCGGCCTGCCGCGCGGCGAGGGCGTCGAGGCTGAAGCGCTCGATCTCGGCCTCGAACAGGCGGTGGTAGTTCAGCTCGGACTTGAGGTGCAGGAACACCGCGCCCAGGCCGACGGCGGCCCGGTCCATGAACACGAATTCCTGCGGCACCGTCACCGGGCCCCGCGCCTTGAGGGCTTGGTGCACCTCGAAGGCCTGGCGCCGGCCGTATTCGCCCGGCTTCACCCCGTCGGCGACGGTGCGGGTGCGGTCCTCCAGCAGCGGCCCGTAGATGAACCGCGCCCAGATGTTGAGGATCTCGATCTTCTCCTTGTCGAGGTCCTTGAAGCCCCAGACCTCGTAGGCGTGGACGATCCGGGCCATGTCGTCGGTGAGGAGGCCGCGGTAGAGGTCGACCACGCCGCCGACGAAGCGCGGATGGAAGATCCGCACGCAGCCGTAATCGAGCAGGTTGATGCCCTGCGGCTCCCGGTCCCCCGCGCCGCCCTCCGAGAACACGGTGTAGTTGCCGAGATGCGGGTCGCCATGGATCACCGCGGCGCGGCTGAACGGGTGCCACCACGCCTTGAACATCGCCTGGGCGATGCGGTTGCGGATCTCGACCGGCGACTCGGTGAAGCTCAGGATGCGCTCGCCGTCGAGCCAGCCGAGCGTGAGCAGGCGCTTGGTCGAAAGGTCCTCGTGGATCGCCGGCACGCGCACCTGCGCGATGTCCTTGAGCACGGCGCCGTAGAGCGCGCCGTGCTTGGCCTCGCGGGCGTAGTCGAGCTCCTCCCGCACCCGGGCGCCGATCTCCTTGGCGATCTCGCGGGTGTCGAGCCAGGAATTCATCCGCCGGTGCAGGGCGAAGGCGACCTCGAGCTGCTTCAGATCGGCTTCCACCGCCGACTGCATGTCCGGGTACTGCAGCTTGCAGGCGAGCGCCGTGCCGTCGAGCGCGGTGGCGCGATGGACCTGGCCGAGCGAGGCGGCGGCGGCGGGCTTCAGGTCGAAGCGCTCGAACCGCGCCTGCCAGCCGACCCCGAGCTCGGCCTGCATCCGGCGCTTGACGAAGGCCGCGCCCATCGGCGGCGCATCCGATTGCAGCTTCTGCAGCTCGGCCGCGTATTCGGGCGGCAGCAGGTCGGGCACGGTGGCGAGCAGCTGCGCCACCTTCATGATCGGGCCCTTGAGGCCGCCGAGCGCCTGGGCGAGCGCCGCCGCGTTGGTGGTGCCCTCCTTGCCGAACAGGCGTGCGCCCGCCATCCGCGCGGCGACGCCGCCGACATTGGCGCCGACGCGGGCGTAGCGGCTGGCGCGGGCGGAAAAGCGGTTGGCTTCCGGATCGGTCTCTGACATCGGCTGGGTCTGCACCTCTCCCCGACCGCGGAGCGCGATCCGACCGTGTCGGACCGGGCGCTCCGGATCTTGCTTCGACGTGCTTGCCCTCGACGAACCGGACGCCGGACCCTCGGGACGCGCACGACGGACCGGCGCGTCCGGACGCGTCCGCGGATCGCGGCATCCGGGAACGATCGTTCCGTGAGGCCGCAGATAAGCTCTTCGTCGCTTCCCGCCAGGGCGCTGGGTCCCTGGGTCGCGGCACCCTCCGCCGGCTGTCGCCGCGCCGGCCCGCCGGGCCGGCAGGGCGCTCCTCCACGGCGCGAATGTTGCCGCCCGGCCACAATCCCGAGCGATCGGAATTTCCATTCGTTTCCAGCTTGAGTCACGGAAACGTGAGGCTCATACGTTACTAAGTTCAAGAACGATGCGCATCGACAAGACATCGTGAATGCCCGAAGGAATGCGTCGATCGCATTCTTCGGAAAGAACACGCACCTTCGCGTGCCGCCATCGGCCGTAGTTCTTCACTCGAATACGGTGACATTCATGCCCTTGACCTTTCGTCCGCGCGCGCTCGGCGTCGCAGGCCTGACCTATGCCCTGTGCGCGACGGTTTCCCCGGCGGCTCTGGCGCAGTCGGCCGGCTACCAGGATCCCGGTCGCGTCGGCGACCCGGCAAGCTGGCGCACCCCGGAATACCTCGCCGATTACGGCAAGGCCTCGATGAACGCCGACCAAGCCTATGCCCGCGGCATCACCGGCAGGGGCGTCCTGGTCGGCTCGGTGGATTCGGGGTTCCTCGGGACGCATCCGGAATTCGCCGGTCGCGCTCGGGCGATCACCAACACCGGCAGCTATTCCTCGAGCAGCTTCCGCTACGACAGCGGCACGACGCGCTCGGACTTCTTCACCGCCGGCCAGCCCTATTCGGTGCCCGGCACCTGGGTGCGCGGCGTCAACGACGACCACGGCACCCACGTCGACGGCGCCATCGTCGCCAACCGCGACGGCACCGGCACCCACGGCGTCGCCTTCGGCGCCCAGCTGATCGCGACCAACACCAACGGCACCGACTCGTCGATCTACGGCCCGAACGCGGACTACGCCTACTTCAAAGGCGCCTACGGCAACCTCGTCGCGCAGGGCGCACGGCTGATCAACAGCAGCTGGGGCAGCCCGCCGCCGCGCGACAACTACAACACGCTGGCCGGCCTCACGGCCGCCTACGCCCCCTTCACGCGCCAGCTGAGCTGGCTCAACGCCATCGCGGATGCGGGCCGCGCCGGCGTGATCCAGGTCGTCGCCGCCGGCAACGCCGGGGTCAACAACCCGACCATCCGCGCGGCGCTGCCCTACTTCCAACCGGACCTCGAGAAGGACTGGATCGCCGCGTCGGGCCTGAATGCCGCCGACCAGACCCAGTTCAACCGCTGCGGCGTCGCCAAGTACTGGTGCATCGCCGCGCCCGGCCGCAGCATCACCTCGACGGTGGTCAACCTCACGACCGGCGAGGCCGGCTACGGGGTGAAGAGCGGCACCTCGATGTCGGCCCCGCACGTCTCCGGCGCCCTGGCGCTGGTGATGGAGCGCTACGCCTACATGACCAACGAGCAGGCGCGCGACGTGCTGCTGACCACCGCCACCCATCTCGGGACCGGCCCCGCCGACGTGCCGAACGAGGTCTTCGGCTGGGGCAAGATCGACCTCGGCCGCGCGATGAACGGCCCGGGCCAGTTCCTCGGCCGCTTCGACGCCAACCTCGGCGCCGGCGTCGCCGACACCTGGTCGAACAACATCTCCGACGCGGCCCTGCGCCAGCGCTTCGTCGAGGACAGCGCCGAGCACGCGGCCTGGGAGCAGACGAAGGCGGCGCGCGGCTGGACGAACGGGCTGCCCGCGACGGCGACGCCCGACGAGCAGGCCGAGTACGGATGGCGGGTCGCCCGCGACCAGGCCTTTTTCGCGCGCACCTACCAGGGCGGCCTGACGAAGTCCGGCGGCGGCGTGCTCGAGCTGACCGGGGCCAGCACCTATACCGGCACCACCGAGGTGAACGGCGGCCTCCTCGCGGTCAACGGCTCCATCACCTCGACGGCCAACGTCAACGCGGGCGGCACCCTCGGCGGCGGCGGCAGCGTCGGCGCCCTCAACGTCCGCGGCGGCGGAACGGTCGCGCCGGGCAACAGCATCGGGACGCTGACGGTCGCCGGCAACGCGACCTTCGCGGCCGGCTCGCTCTACGCCGTCGAGGTCGCGCCGGGCGGGCGCAGCGACCGGATCGCGGCGGCCGGCACGGCGCAGATCGCCGGCGGCACCGTCTCGGTGTCGCTGGAGAACGCCGCCGCGCCGCTCAGCGCGGCCGAAGCCCGGAGCCTGCTCGGGCAGCGCTACACCATCCTGACCGCGGCCGGCGGCGTCGCCGGGCGCTTCGACCTCGCGACCCCGAGCTACACCTTCATCGGGACCGACCTCGCCTACGGCGCCAACGCCGTCGACCTCTCGGTGTCGCGCAACGCGACGACCTTCGCCTCGGTCGGCACGACGCGCAACCAGTCCGCGGTCGGTGCCGGCATCGAAGGCCTCGGCGCCGGCAACCGCCTCTACGAGACCATCCTCGTGACCACCAACCCGGAGGCGGCGCGCAGCGCCTTCGGGTCGCTGGCCGGCGACATCCACGCGAGCACGGTCTCGGCCGAGTTCGAGACCGCGTTCTTCGTCCGCGAGGCGATCCTCGACCGGATGCGCTGGGGCTCCACCCCCGGGGCGCCCGAGAGCCTAAGCTACGGCACCCTGCCCGCCACCTACACGGCGGACCTGCCGGGGCGCCGCGTCGCGCCGTCGCCGGTGCCGATGCAGGTGATCGATCCGCGGGTCGCCGGGTTCTGGGGCCAGGGCTTCGGCGCCTTCGGGCAGGCGCGGACCGACGGCAACGCCGCCGGGCTCAACCGCCAGACCTCGGGCTTCGTGCTCGGCGGCGACGTGCGCCTCGAGAACGGCATCCGGGTCGGCGTGGCCGGCGGCTACACCACGACCAGCCTCGACACGGCCGGCCGCCTGCAATCGGCGACGATCGAGAGCGGCTTCGGCGGCGTCTACGGCGGCTACGAGCTCGGCCCGGTCTCGCTGCGGCTGGGCGCGGTCTACGCCGACAATTCGGCGCGCACGCGCCGCACCGCTCTGTTCGCCGGGCTGACCGACACGCCGAGCGCCCGCACCGGGGGCTCGACGATCCAGGGTTTCGGCGAGATTGGCTACCGGATCTTCCTCGGCGAGGGCCGCTCGGCGCTGGTCTCGAAGGATCCCGTCGCGCCGGCGGTCCAGGCGCTCAGCTACATCGAGCCGTTCGTCGGGGGCGCCTACGTCTCGATCGGGCGCGACCGCTTCGTGGAGACCGGGGGCCTCGCGGCGCTCACGAGCTTCGCCCGCGATTACGACCTCGGGGCGGCCACCGCCGGCGTCCGGGCGCAGACAAGCCTCGACCTCGGGTTCGGGACGCCGGTCTCGGCCCATGGCCTGATCGGCTACCGCCGCGCCTTCGGCGACGTCGTGCCCAAGGCGCTGCTCGCCTTCGGCACCGGACCGAGCTTCCTGACCGCCGGCATCCCGATCGACCGCGACGCCCTCGTCGCCGAGGCCGGGCTCGACCTGCGGGTCTCGGCCAACGCCACGATCGGCATCGCCTATACCGGGCAGGTCGGGTCCCGCGCCGAGGACCATGCGGCGAAGGGCAACTTCACCTATCGCTTCTGATACGCCGCTTGCGGCGCCGATGCGCCGCCCGGGCCCGGCCGACGATCCACGGCCGGGCCTCGCCGCGACGCAAGGGACGCCTCGGCCGGCGGCGCGCGCGGAGTCGGGTCACGGCGCTCGCGCAAGCGGCCGACGGAGCCGAGCGTTGCCCTCGGGTGTTGAGACGTTGCCGCGACGCCGAGGGAGCGTCGTCGGCCATGGATCCGCCGATGACCTACGCACGCGTCGCCTTCGCCCTGATCCTCTGCGCCGGCCCCTGTCTCGCCGCGCCGTCCCCGGCCGAGGAGGAGGCCGAGATGGTCCAGGGGATGGTGCGCATCGTCGGGGCGCAGGCCGGCATCACGCTGTACTGCCGGAAGACCGACACGATCGACGACACGGTGTCGGACGGGCTGCTCCGGACGGTTCGTCCCACCCTCGACAAGGCGATCGGCCACCGGCAGGCGCAGGCCGCGATCGACGAGGAAGGGCAGCGCCTCGCTCGGGAGATCGCGGAGGTCGGCGCCGAGCGCTGGTGCGCCGACCAGCGCGACATCCTCAACACCGACGGGGTCCGCGTCTTTTTGGACTGAGCGCCCGCCGTGGATCGGCCTCATTAACCGATCACCGGCATCCTACGATCCATCGTAAGGGTTCCAGCGTGCCGAAGATCCCCACCGTCGCCGTAGCCGGATTGTGGTCCGCGATCACCGTGGCGGCGCTCGGCGTCGTTGCGATGGATCAGGCGCAATCGATGCGCCGCGCCGACGCCATTCCCGCGCCGGCCGCCATCGCGGTCGATCCCGCGACCACGGCCGCGATCATCCTCACCGACGCGACCGGCAACCGATACCGGAAGCGGGTCGACTGAGAGCCGCTAGCTCGGCTGCTCCTCGGTCTGCGCGATCGCGGCCGCGTCGTCCATCGGCGGCGTCGGGCCGAGGTCGGGCATCGGATCGCCGGTCGGCTCCTGGGGGCCCGGCGACGGATCTCCGATCGGCGCCGGATCGTCGCCCGGTCGCGGGGTGTCGGCGTCGCTCATCGTCTCGCTCCCAGGATGTGTCGGCGGGCAAAGCGGCGAGCAGCGCCCTCGTTCCCTGCTCCCTCGCCAAGCTCTGCTCCCTCGCCAAGTTCCATTCCGTCGTCGAGTGCTCCGCCGACGGAGGCGCCCCGGGGCAACCGTCGGGATCGCCGACCGCCACCGGAACCACGAGGCCGGTCGGCCACCCGGCTATCGACGGGAGGGATCGACGCTCGGCTGTCGCCGGTGGACCTTGCGAGAGCCATCGGGTCGGACCGCGTAGGCATTCCCGCTGCGGATCGCCTCATCCACGTTGCGCGGGCCGGCGATGCCCTCGGTGCCCCCGGGGGCCGTCGCCGGGAGCTGGCCGCCCGGCGGCGTGACGGCTGCGGCGCTCGCCTGGAG
>NZ_VRVH01000113.1:0-13493 GCF_008040095.1 Methylobacterium sp. WL6
CTCGCGACGTCACCGCAGCCGAGCGTGACCGTCTGTCCGGGGCAGATCAGGTGCTGCGCAAGGGCGACACCAGCCTGCAGGACATTGCTACCGAGCTGCGCAAAATCGATAACCGCCAAACCGACGCTGTCGAACAAGATGCAGCAGGAGCGCCTTGTCGAATTTGAGAGTATCACCTTCTTTAATGCCCTGTAACATGCCGCGCCGCCCACTCATCCGCCGTCAGTTCCGGGCCGGTGACGCAGAGCACGCCGTTCGTGACGTTGCCGAGGCCATCGGCGACCCACGCCTGCCAGTCCTCGACGCGGATGCCGGTTCCGAGGCATGAAGGACGATCGGTGAGGACCGCTGTGGGAGCGCCGGCACTAGTCCGCCTTCAGTTCATCCGGCCAGCGGCACGCTCCTCGGCGACATAGCCGATGTACCAGTCGAGCTGTTCGGCGAGGCTGTGGCCTTCGAGGCTGGGTGAAGCCCGGAACGTCTCTGCGGCTCGGATAACGGCCCGGAGTTCGTTGCGAAGGCTGTCCAAGCTTGGACTACCGGTGTCGGAGCAAAGACAGCCTACATCACGCCAGGCTCACCGTGGGAGAATGGCTACGCTGAAAGCTTCAACGCACGGCTTCGCGACGAACTTCTGAACGGCGAGATCTTCTACACACTCAGAAAAGCGCAGGTCGTCATCGAAAGCTGGCGACGTCACTACAACGGCGTGCGCCCGCATGCATCGCTGAGCTACCGGCCGCCGGCCCCGGAGGTGTTCGTGCCAGCCTTCTCCGCTTGGCCGGCGGCGCTCGCCCGACCAGCTCCGCCGGCCAAGCTACCCGTGGCGGAGCGGCCCACCGTGCACTAACTTTACCCTTGAACCACCTCGTGGGGGCCGATCATCTGGCCTTGCAACACCGGCTGAGGATCAGTTGCCGATGGGGGCGCGCTTCATGCCGAAGCCGTTCTCGGACGAGATGCTAGTCAATGCCACGCAACGGATCATATCGGCGCGCGGCATTGGGCTGTGAAGGTCGCCTCGTCGGTTAACCGATCGAGGCGACACCGAGCTACACTGCTCAGGCAGTCGCGCGACTAGGCCGGCCCAAGCCGATGTCCCTTGCAAGCTGAGAGCGGGCTTCCGAGTAGCTTGCAGTGACCATCGGGTAGTCCGACGGCAGGCCGAACTTCACCCTGTAGCTATGTGGGTCGAGACCGTGTCCGCTAAGATGACGCTTGAGCGTCTTGTACCGCTTGCCGTCAATGAAGCTGATGAGGGCGTCCGGCGTGATGGATTTTTTGATCTGTGCCGCGGTCGGCTGCTCGATGCTCTCAGCAGGAGCGCTGGTGCCCGCAGCCCCGGTACCGCTGTAGAGGGTCAACAGAGCCTTATGAACGCTGCCGATGAAATTCGGAAGCTCAGAAACGGGGATGGAGTTGTTCGCGACGTAGGCGGCTACGATTTCGCTGGCCAGTGCGAGCGTTTCGGGGTTCTGACCCGGGTTTTCTTCAGTCACTTAGGTTGTCCTTTGAGTTCCCCTCTCGCGTGAGATCCTTCAATCTTCGTGCCAAATCAAGGCACAGCTTACGTCATATCGCGCGGGCCTGCTACGATCTACACGCATGATCTGCGAAATTGGTTCGGGAAAGTGATTCGGGGCGTCCCTATGGGCGGCCCCTGCTCTTGCACATCGCTCCGCGGTAGCGATGGCATCAGACGAGATGCGTCTGGCTGTTCCCGGTCGCCGAAGCGTTGGGGTCGAGACCGTCGCCTGGCGCTGCTATGCTGGCCGTGTTGGCGCCGAGCAGGGGGCCGAGTGTCAGGGTCGCGCCGAGGATGAGCTTGTTCATGGAGAAGGGCCTTCTACGGCATCATACCGTAGGACCGGAACAGAGACCGTTACGCTAAGTTCCTGCGTGAACGTGCTTTGGGGGCGTTCTCGCGGTTTTTTGAGGACACCCTAACGGCTTCAGTATTTTCCGCCAAGCTATCACTTGACGATCCGGCAGAGTGTGTAGAGCAGTAAGCCTCCTTTTGTGGAGGAGACGACCTTGGACGAACAAGTCGAAACTCAATCGACCGATTTCATTGAACTCGCTACCGACCTCGTAGCGGCTTACGTGTCGAACAACCGGGTGTCCGTATCTGAGCTACCTGGTGTGATTGCTTCCGTACACGCGGCCATGTCTGGCCTGGCCAACGCAGCGCCCGCCGAGCCCGCAGGCCCTGAGAAACCGACGCCGGCACAGGTTCGCAAGTCTATCACGCCGGACGCGCTGATCTCCTTTATCGACGGGAAGCGCTACAAGACGCTCAAGCGCCACGTTACCAAGGCCGGCCTCACAATGGAGACCTACCGCGCGCGCTACGGCCTGCCGTCGGACTACCCGTCGACAGCCGCAAGCTACTCCGCTCAGCGTTCCGAGCTGGCGCGCTCCCTCGGCCTTGGCCAGCAACGGCGCAAAGCAGCTCCTAAGACTGCTGAGGCCGACGAGACGGTCTCTGAGGCACCCAACTCCCCCGAGGGCAAGCCGAAGGCCGCCAAGGCCGCCCCGAAAGCCCGCGGGCGGAAGAAGGCCGCTGAGAAGGCCTAAGGCCGTTCAGCGCCCCGTTCCGGCACACTGCGGCGCCCGTCGCGGTGATGAGACCCTAACAAAACGCCGTCATCCTGCACCCGGGCCAAGTTGCGTATCGGCCGAGCTGGTGAGATCCGGGGTTCCCCCGTCCCGTGAGCAGATCGGGACGGGGCCGAACCGTTCGACCGTCCAAGAAGCCTCGAGATGCCACTTCACGATAGAACGCTCCTCACCGACAAAGCCCTCGATCAGTTCGCGCGCCGGTGGCTCGCGGACGTGCGGGCGGAGCGTCCCGAACCGCGCTTGAGCAGTCAGCAGAGGGATGCAGCCGGCGAAGTCGGAGCCCGGGCGCTCGATTGGCTGTTCAGCGACGATGACAGCGACGCCGCCGGGGCTGACGGCGGCGATTAAGGATGGGCGGATATCGCCGTTCTCACCAGTCCCCCGCCTGAAACCGGGCACAACCTTACGGGTTGAGGAAGCGTCGCCGTTCGACGGCTGAGGCCTCTCCCATGCTCCTGATCGTATCACTCGTGGCTGACACCTTCGCGCTCGCCGGTTCCTTATCGCTCATCGCCATCATCGCGGCGTGAGACGGATGGCACCCGCCAGCCCGTAACCGGGCGGCGGGACCGAACTACGCGGCGTAGAGCGTAGCGAGCTCGACGCGGTTGCAACGAATGCTCAGCGCGCTCCGGCGGCGCCCGTCGATGGGGTGCTCATGCCCGACGAGCTAGCGCCCAGCGAACCGGTCCCTGTGCTCATCCCGTTCGCTCCCGGGGCCGTCATCGGCGTAGAGCCCGTGCCGCCGCCTGCATTCGCCCCACCGGGAGTAGCTAGTTCCTTCGGCTGACCCGTGGCCGAACCGCCGGTGCTGCTGGTCCCCATCCCAGTTCCGGTCGTGCCGGAGGGGGCGGTCGCTTGCGCGAACGCAGCGCCGGACAAAGCCAGAGTGCACGAGGCGGCGAGTGCGAGTGCTCTAATCGACATAAATGTTCCTCACGCTGCGCCAATACCGGCGCGTTGATACTAAGACCAAACGTGCGCGAGGTTGCTTTTGTTCAATAATCTGTGTGCTCGTGATTGAGCCCTGCCCGCCTTGTAAGCTCTCGGCAAATTCGTCCGGCACCTCGCCGAACTGCCCGAGGATCGTTACGCTCTTAAGCTCGCCGGTCTCGTCGTCGGCCACTACCTTCAGCGCCGTGGTACCAGGCATCAGGCCGGCCAAAGTTTGGATCCCGCCGTGTATCTACAGCCAAGGCAATGGCCTATCAATTATGTCCCGCCAAGTTGACCTAAGCGACCGGCTGATAGTCGAGCGCTGGCGAGGCAGCACCGCCCAGGGGGGCACGGTGCGGCCTCGCCGGCGCCGTCGCGAACCACTCAGCGCCGAGCCGAATTACCTTTGCTCTCGTCCTGAACGGAGAGGACGGCATGGCCAACGATCTAGAGGGCTCAGAGACCGGTGAAGGCGTAGCGTGGCGGTCGTCCTACCGGGGCGTCCTATCCCTCGATGACGCCCGATTGAGCGTCGTAATCATCGACGCCCCCAACGATGGTGACGCGCTCGCGCTTGTGAGTTGGATCGCCAAGGGCCGCGCGTTCGAGCTTTGGAACGGCCGCACATGGATCGGCCAGTCCCTTCTGCGATAGCTCTCCGACCTCCGACGGACCGCGCCTCGGCCCGCTGCACCTGCAGAGGGCTCCGGGTGCCGCCGCGGGCATCGGGATACCGCAGCCGAACCAGTACGGCCGGACCTACCGTGCCGCGATCGGCATCGAAAGTGGCGATGAGCGCACTGGCTTGCCCTTGCGGACCTGACCGGCGCACGGTGCCGGTATGTGCAACCTCTACAGCCTCGACAAGGGCCAGGACGCTATCCGGTCGACCGCGACGGGACCGGCAACCTGCCGCCGTCGCCGGCGATCTTCCCCGACCAGATGGCGCCGATCGTGCGCCTCGCCGATGGCGAGCGGGAGTTGGCGATGATGCGCTGGGGCTTTCCCTCGCCGGTGAGCAAGGGGCTGCAGCACCCGGTCACGAATGTGCGGAACGTGAGGTCGCCCTACTGGCGGTCTTGGCTGAAGCCGGAGCAGTGCTGCCTGGTGCCAGTGTCGTCGTTCAACGAGTATGCCGACACGAAGCCCTGCAAGACCCCCGTGTGGTTCGCGCTCGATGAAGACCGGCCGTTGTTCGCCTTCGCTGGGATCTGGCGACCGTGGACAGGCGTGCGCGGTCCGAAGCGCGACGAGCTGGTGGAGGAGGAACACCGCCTCTATGCCCTCCTCACGACGGAGGCCAACGGCATCGTCGAGCCGGTGCATCCGAAGGCGATGCCGGTGCTGATGACCACGCCGGAGGAATGGCGCACCTGGCTGGAGGCGCCGGTCGAGGAGGTGTTGTTTCTACAACGGCCTCTGCTGGATAAAAAGATGATGGAAGTGGAGCGCGGCAAGCGCACCGATACCGCTCAAAGCCGCGCTTAGAGCAGCTACTTCTTTGTAGCTAGGTAGGCGATCAGATCGTCAATTTTTTTGTCGTCCGGGTAGCCCGCAAAAATCATCTTCGTGCCGGGGACTTTGGCCTTGGGGTTTTTCAGCCATTCGTGCAGATTAGCTTCATCCCAAGTGATACTAGATGATTTCATAGCGGCCGAATAGTTGTATCCTTCCTCAGAGGCTGACTTGCGCCCGACTACACCTGTCAGGTTCGGGCCTACACCGTTTTTTCCAAAAGCATGACAGGCTTTGCAGGGAGCAAAGGCTTTCTCTCCTGCTACGATATCACCTTCAGCATGAGCGACCATCGGAAGAAGAATAGTTGCTAGGGCACCGACGATAAAATGGCGCATGAATTTTTCTCGCAAAATGCTGTTAACGTCTTCGCATCAGCTAAGGAAAAAGCTCGTATAACAACCTACCCGCGACGTTATGCAGGCCTTCAGTGGCGCAAATAAAGTTTCAGGGCGTATCGTCCGCGCCAACCATCCACACTGTCGCGCCAAGCCGGCTCCAATCGAGCCTCTTCGCGACGTAGCGCTCATCTGCTCGGGCGACCTGCACGGGTACCGAAGCATGCCCCACGAAGCTCAGATTGCCTTGCACAGCCTGTTCGAGCTGCATCCGCACCGCGCCATCTGCCAGCGCGGCGAGGCCGCTCACTGTGCCGACTACGAGGATGCTGCGGGTGAGGATCGAGGTGAGGGTGAGCATGACAGGCACCTGAAGGATGCCTTATGGTAGCCGAAGGGGTCTGCGAAGGCTGCTACGACTGCGCCACAGCTGGCACAAAAAGCGAACAGGCCTACCAGACGGTGAGCCTGTTCGTTGACGCTAGTAGGCGCGAGACCGGGGCGGCGGAGGCGGGCCATCGTCGTCGTCGTCATCCGGCGGAGGCGGTCCCCTGCGACGCGGAGGAGGTGGCGGCCTGTCGTCATCGAAGTCTGGCGGGGGTGGCCGGTAGCGGTGAGGCGGTGGCGGCGGCCGGTCGAAGTCCTCGTCAGGCGGAGGCGGGGGGCGTCGATCGTCGTAGGGCTGTGCCGAAGCGCCGGCTGCCGCGAGGACGAACAGAGCAGCGCCGGCGAATAATGCGCGCATGAGGTCTCCATGAGACGGGCGCACGGGGAGCGCCGTCGCGGATGAACGACCAGCCAGGCCTCTAGGTTCGCTCAGGAGGCGATTTGAGGCGGGAGATCGTGCTGTGGCTGATCATTGTAGCTCCGGCCGATCGCCCACCCGTCACCCCGCCGCATTCCACCCGCACAGTGGCGAAGGTGCTGGCGCTGACGTGCTCGGAACCGCCGGACGAGGTCACGCATTGGACCGGCCGCGCCGTCGCTGCGCGAACCGGCATCTCGCTCCGCTCCGTGCAGCGGATCTGGCAGGAGCACCGCCTGCAACCGCATCGGGTGCGTACCTTCAAGCGCTCACACGATCCGGCCTTCGCCGAAAAAGTCGAGGATGTCGTCGGTCTCTATATGCAACCACCCGCCCACGCCGTCGTGCTGTCCATCGACGAGAAGAGCCAGATCCAGGCCCTGGAGCGAACCCGTCCCGATCGGCCACTCGAGCCCGGGCATCCTGCCGCTCAAACGCACGACTACACCCGCCACGGCACCACGACGTTGTTTGCCGCCCTCGACGTCTTAGAAGGTACCGTGCTCGGCCGCCGCATGCAGCGCCATCGCCACGGTGAGTTCATCCGTTTCCTCAACACGGTCGAGGCGGCAGTCCCCGCGGGAAAGGCGATCCACGTGGTGCTCGACAACTACGGCAGCCACAAGCACCCGAAGGTGCGCGCCTGGCTCACCCGCCACCCGCGATGGACCTTCCGCTTCACACCGACCTCGGCCTCCTGGCTCAATGCCGTCGAGGGCTTCTTCTCCACGCTGACGCGCCATCACCTCCGGCGAGGCACCTTCACCGGCATCGTCGACCTACAAACCGCCATCAAACGCTACATCGGCGAGCACAACCGAAGCCCACGACCCTTCGTCTGGACCAAGCCCGCCGCAGCCATCTTCAACGCCCTCAATCGAGCCCCTGAACCATCCGTCTGAGCCAGTGCACTAGTCGTGGGGATGCGAGGAGCGCGACGGATCGCCGTCCATCACCTCAACCTACCGCTCTCGCAGCTTCGCGCACTTGGCGCGTGGCAGTGTCGACCTGCTCGCTCGCACGGGCAATCGCATCCATGCCGCTAGCGATCGACGTCACCCCCTGAGCTGCCGTATGCATGCTGCCCGACATCTCACGGGTGACGGCCGACTGCTCCTCAACCGCCGCAGCAATCGCTGCAGACACCTCGTTCAGTGCTCGGATCGTGCTCTGGATCGAACCGATTGCGCTCACAGCCTCGCACGTGGCTGCCTGGGTAGCGGCGATTTGCACCCGGATCTCATTGGTCGCCTTGGCGGTCTGTGCGGCCAGAGCCTTCACCTCGGCAGCCACGACTGCGAAGCCCTTACCGGACACGCCAGCCCGCGCCGCCTCGATCGTCGCGTTGAGCGCCAGCAGGTTGGTCTGCGAGGCGATGCCCTGGATCATCGTGACCACGTCGCCGATCTGGGCCGCCTGCTCGCTCAGGCCCTCAACGATACCAGCAGTGTGACGCGCCTGCTCGACCGCCTCACCGGCCATTCGCGCGGCATAGCTTACCTGTTGACTGATCTCGGAAACGGAGGCCGACAACTCCTCCGACCCCGAAGCCATGGCTTGGACGTTGCTGGAGACCTGTCCGATCGTTCCGACGGCATCGGCCGTCTGCCGCGTCACAGCCTCAACCGCGAAGCCAATCGCGTCGAGATCCGCACCGATCGCGCGTTGCGCCTCGACCCTGCGCTGCCGGTCCTGCACCTGTTCGGTGATGTCGGTAGCGAACTTAACGACCTTCAGCACCGTCCCGTTTGCGTCGGTGATCGGATTGTAGGTCGCCCGGATCCAGACTTCACGGCCGCCCTTGGCGATGCGGCGAAACTCGCCAGCGGCAAACTCGCCGCCTTTCAACCGGTCCCAGAAGCCGCGATAGACCATGCCCGACCGCTCGACGTCATCCACGAACAGGCTGTGATGACGGCCTTGAATCTCCTCAAGCCGGTAGCCGACGGCATCGAGGAAGTTCTGATTGGCGTCGAGGACCGTGCCGGTTGGGTCGAAGGCGATGACTGCCTGCGAGCGGTGAAGGGCGGCGATCTGACCGTCGCTATCCAACGCGCGAAGCTTCTGTCCGGTGATGTCAGTGGCGATCTTGACGATTTTGAAAACACGACCGGACCGGTCTCGAACGGGGTTGTAGCTCGCCTGGATCCAGACCTGACGCCCGCCCTTGGCGATGCGCTTGAACTCGGCGGCCCTGTAGGTCCCGCAGCGCAGAGCATCCCAGAATGCGCGGTATTCGGCGCTGTCTCGGTCAGCCGGATCGATGAATAAGGTGTGATGCTGGCCCTGGATCTCGGCCAAGCTGTAGCCCATGGCGTCGAGAAAGTTGGGATTGGCGGTCAGGATGATCCCGTCCAGCCGGAACTCGATGATCGCTTGCGACAAGCCGACCGCATCCAGAGTCGCTTTAGCGTCGTTATTGCTCAGTGCGAACACGGCTCGGCCTACCAATTGATAAAATCGAAGCCAATTGATCATAAATTGGTTTAAGACAGTTAAACAGCCTCCAGTCGACAATCACTTGTCCGAGATCGGGAGCGCTTTGTGAAATGGAAGACAGTCCGCGCCAACGCTCAAGACTGCCTAACCGCAGGTTGTATTTGCCTGCACTTCATGCCGATCCGCCTTCGGATGGTCCGATTGACCAACAGCGTGGCCGCCGATCTCTGCTGGTGTGAAACGAATCCATATAGGATCGTGAACGAGTTGGATCACAGGCGGAACGTCCGCTTTCGGATGATAAGGTAAGGTACGGTTGCCAACTGTTGCGGACTTCGCAGGCGGGGACCAAGCGTCAGGTTTGAACCACTAGGCGACCGCCCTCTCCTCGCCCACGCCGCCCGCAGCCTTCAGGCTTGCCTCGACGGCCCCGCGCAGCGACGAGACGTAGTCGTCGGCGCCGACCTCCTTGCCTGCCGCGGCGTCCCCCAGCACGCGCTCGCCCTCGGGCCACAGTCCGACGAGCACGCGAACGCCGGGGGCACGCCTCCTCAGCCGCTCCATGAGGTAGCGCAGGTGAGCCGGGTTGCCGGTGATGTCGAGGTAGGAGATGCACACCATCGCCACGCCCGTGACGTCCAGATCGCGTACCTTCTCGCGCGAGACGTCTCCATGGGGCACCACCCGGGCGCCGAGGCCGTGCTTGCGCAGCAACTGCGCGAGCATCGCCGAGGAGGCCTCGTCGAGGGGACCGCGCCCGGCGATGCACAACACCGGCGTCTCGCCCCGCCACGCCTCGGGCAATGCTTCCCGGGGCGCTGCCTGGCCCGGCACTGCCTCAGTCTTGAAGTGGGTCCGCTCGGCCAGCGTCGGCGTCTCGTTCGGATTGACGGCCTTGCCGTCGCCCTTGGGCTCGACGTCCTCATGGTCCTCGAAGTCCTCGACGAGGGAGCGGGAGGACGCGCGGATGTTCTCCAGCTGCGCCGGCGTGACCACGCCACGGGCGTAGTCGTTGGCGGCGAGCTGAAGACCCTTCAATGCGACCTCGTCGTAATACGACGACAGCGACCGCTCCTTGAGCATGGCCTCGCCAAGGTCGCGCGCCTCGTCGGGATCCCCGGCGAGCATGCGCTGGTAGAAGTTCTCGACCGGGGTCAGCGGCGGCCGGTCGCCAAGGAGGATGTCGAGGAACTCAAGGCTGTCGACGTGGCGGCCGAGCACGACGAGGCAGACCGTGAATGGGGTCGCCAGGATCAGGCCGATGGGACCCCACAGGAAGCCCCAGAACAGGGTCGATACGATGACCGCGAACGGCGAGAGACCGGTGGAGTGTCCGTAGAGCAGCGGCTCGATCACCTGCCCAAAGATCGGCTCGGCGATCAGGAACAGCGCAGCGGTCGCGATGACCATCGACCAGCCCGGATCGACCGCGGCGGCCAGCGCCACGGGCAGGATGCCGGAGATGAAGGCGCCGATGTAGGGCACGAAGCGCATCAACGCGGAGAACACGCCCCACAGGATCGGGTTGGGTACGCCGATAAACCAGAGGCCGACGCCAACGATGATGCCGAATGCGGCGTTCATGCCGAGCTGGGCCAGGAAGTATGTGCCCAGGCGACCGGCGGCGTCGTCCATCGCCACGGTGGTGCGGTGCAGGTCGCTCGATCCGAACAGGCGGATCATGCGGTTGCGCAGGTCCTCTCGCTGCAGCAACAGGAACACTACGACGACCAGCACGATGCCGACCGTGGTCAGCGGCTCGAAGATCGGCCCGAGCACCTTCTCGGCGAGCGCGAGGGGGGAGATCTCGGGGTCCTGGACGCGGACCAACTGTGCCTTGGGCGTATCGCCCGCGGGTCCCGTTGCCGCCGTGGTTCCCGATGCATCCGCCTTCTGCGTCGCATCGTGGACCTCGTGGCTGAACTTCTGGATGACCCTGTTCGCCTCACCGAGCCAACCCTGCTGCAGCCCGGCGAACTTCTTCTGCACCGTGGCTTGGTACTGAGGCAGGTTGACGGCGAGCCCCGCCACCTGCGTTCCGATGAGCGCGCCGATGCCGCCGATGATGCCGAGCGCAAGCAGGACGGCAACGATCACCGAGGGCACGCGCCCGAGCTTAATCCGCCGCAGCAGGTTCACGACCGGCGCCAGCACGAAGCTCAGGAGGACCGCGAGAACGAGGGGAATGAAGACCTCGCGTCCGAAGTAAAGGGCAGCGATCAGCACCACGCCGACGGCAAGCGTCAGCAGGCCGCGAAGGCCCGGCACCAACGGCGGCGGCACCTGGGCGGCCGGACGCAGTGCTACGGCATCATCGTTCGGCATACGGGATCCTTCGGCACGCCCGATCCGTACGGCGCACCGCCCGATAACGTCGCCCGGAACGATTGGTCCCGGGAATCACCGTATCGCTCGTAGGGGATCGTCCGGTGCCTGGGTGGGGACACCCTTGAATGGGCGTGTTACGTTCCCCGACCTTGGCCCGACGTCGTCGTACGCGAGGTCGTGCCCCGGGAGCGATCATGAAGGCCAAGGCCACCCCTTCGGCATCGTCGCCGAAGGTCCGACGCCCGCCCGGCCGCGATCCCGAACCGTCGAAGGTACGGACGGAGGGCGGCCACGGCCGCGAGCGGGGACCGGTCGCCACCGACGCCAACCGCTCCGAGCTCCGTCAACTCGTCGCCGGGATGAGCGAGGGCGTGATCCTGGTCGAGCCGGACCAGCGCATCGCCTGGGCCAACGACGCGGCCCTGGCGATGCACGGCGTCGCGGCCCTATCCGACCTAGGTGCCACCGTCGACGCCTACCGTGCCCGCTTCAGCCTGCGCTACCGCAACAACCAGGCGCCGGGTCGCTATCCCATCGAACGCGTCGTCGACGGCGAGACCTTCCGGGACGTGGTCGTCGAGGTCCGGCACGCCGACCGTCCGGGCATCGACTTCGTGCATTCGCTGCGCAGCCTCGTCGTCACCGACGCCGGGGGCCGCCCGACCTTCCTGGCGCTGATCATCAAGGACATCTCGGCGCAGTTCGAGGCCGAGGAGCGGTTCGAGAGCGCCTTCAACGCCAACCCGGCCCCGGCCGTGATCGTGCGCCTGTCCGACCTGCGCCTGGTCCGCGTGAACGCCGGCTTCCTGGAGATCACCGGTTACGCCCGCGACAAGGTCCTGGGGCGAAGCGTGTACGAGGTCGATCTCCTCGCCGATGCGCATGCCCGCGAGAAGGCGCTCGAACACCTGAACGCGGGCGAGCCGATTCCGCACCGGGAGGCATACCTGAAGCGACCCGACGGCGGGACCCATGCGGTTATCGTCGCGGGCCAGCCCATCGAGATGGGCGACGTCGCCTGCATGTTGTTCACCTTCGCCGACCTCGAACCGCGCCGCACGGCTGAGACCGCGCTGCGCCACAGCGAGGAGCGCTTCGCCAAGGCGTTCAGGCTCACCCCGGTCCCGACCGTGCTGACCCGGGCGTGCGACCACACCGTAACCGCCGTCAACGAGGCTTTCGTCCGGGTGTTCGGGCGCGGCGAGAAGGAGACCATGGGGCGGACGGTTGCGGAAACCGGGCTTTGGGTCGACGACGCCGCGCGCGAACGCTTCGACTTGACCCTGGCGAGCGAAGGGTCGGCGCTCGGCGTCGAGACCTGCGTGCGCGACGGAAGCGGGGCGTCCCTCGACTGCCTGGTCTCGGCCGAGCGCATCGTCATCAACGGCGAGGATGCAATCCTGGCGGTCCTGCAGGATATCACCGAACGCAAGCGATCCGAGCGCGAGCTGTACTCGGCCATCGAGACGGTGATGACCGACGCCTCCTGGTTCAGCCGCGGCTTGGTCGAGAAGCTCGCGGTCCTGCGCAATCCCGGCGAGGCAGGGAAGTCCGCGATGCCGGACCTCACCGCCCGCGAGCGTCAGGTGCTCGACCTGATCTGCCGGGGGGACAGCGACAAGGCCATCGGCCAAGCGCTGAGCCTGTCCGGTAGCACGGTGCGCAACCACGCCGCCGCGCTCTACCGCAAGATCGGCGTCAACCGCCGTACCCAGGCCGTCGGCTGGGGGCGCGACCACGGCTTCCCGGCGGCCTGACCGGTACATAAAACGTCCCGACCGGTACGTTTCGACGATTTGTGCAAGCCTGCATGCGCGCCATCTTACCCAACGACGCGACATGAGCGTCGATCGGGAACCGAATGGCTGAGGAACCCAACCCGACGCTCGAACAGGTCAAAGCCTCGGTGCGGGACGCGCTGAGGAAGCTTACCGGAGACCCGGGACCTAACGTCGAGGTGGAACCGCCCAAAGAGAAGAGCAAACCCCTGAAAAGCCCGAAGCCAGAAGCGGCCGACGAATGAATTGCCCGCAATTCATTTCGCCGTAACCGAAGTCGGCGTCGGGAGTGATCCGGAGATCAGTGTCGATCGGCGGAACATCGCAGTCGCGAGGCGCCAGTTGCGTATCGGGACCGTCCGCCGAACGGACAGCGACCGGCCGGTTCGACGACGTGCAACCGTCGTTTCCGTGGTCGCGACGCCCGAGAGAAGCCCAAACCTGAAAATGTCCCCGCGTGGCCTCGGCACCGCCCGACCCCGCATGCCCGGAGACCACCCATGTCCCTCCTCGCCTGGATCGTGCTCGGCCTGATCGCCGGCTTCATCGGCAGCAAGATCGTCAACAACAGCGGCCAGGGGCTCATCGTCGACATCCTGCTCGGCGTCGTCGGCGCCGTCGTCGGCGGCTTCCTGTTCAACCAGTTCGGCCAGCCCGGCGTCTCCGGGGTGAACCTCTACAGCCTGCTCGTCGCCGTCGTCGGCGCGGTGGTGGTGCTGTGGCTCTACCACG
>NZ_VRVH01000114.1:0-13470 GCF_008040095.1 Methylobacterium sp. WL6
CCAACACCCCGAGCGTCTACGGCCAGCCGTCGCGGGCGCCCTCCCCCTACGGCCGCGAGGTCGCCGTCGCCCCGATGGCGGCGGGGCGCTTCGCGATCGACACCCGCACCGAATCCGATCTCGGGCCGGTCCGCACCTTCGTCCGGATCGGCAACGGACGGCCGTGAGAGATCTACAGGGTGCGTGAGAACGAGAGCGGCCCGCTGGCGTTGCCGCGGCCGTAGGGGGAGGGCGCCCGCGACGGCTGGCCGTAGACGCTCGGGGTGTTGGCGCGGCCGAGGTCGGCGGCGAGCGACTTGATCAGCCCCTCGGAGACCGTCCGCGCCGTGCCGAGCACCGCCTGGTTGGCCTCGACGGCCTGCGCGAAGCGACGATGGGCGCCCTTCAGCAATTCGACGCCCGCCGGCGCGAAGCGCGCCAGCGCGACCGCGTTGGCCTTGGCCACCTCGAGCCCCTGAAGGTAGGCGCCGGCCAGGGCCGCCTTGGCCTCCGCCTCGGCCAGACCCTCGCGCAGGCGGCCGACGCGGACATGGCCGGTCTCGGCGGCGAGCACGGATTCCAGCGCCTGCATGGTGGACATCACCTCGGCGACGAGGGCGTCGGCGCCGGCACGGTCGGAGACGCGGAAGGCGGGATTAAGCGGCATGGGCCGCCCCCGCGCCGGCACCGGCGCCGCCCTGCATCTTCATCATCTCGGAAAACACCTGGTTGGCGATGCCGACGCCGCCGCTCTTCATGATCTGGCCGGCATATTCCTTGGTCAGCATCGAGCGGTAGACGCCGCCGCCGGTGCCGTTCTCGCCGAGGGGCCCGTCGGTCCCCTCCGACTGGGTCAGCCGGTCGAGGGACGATTCCAAGAACATCGACTCGAAGTCGTTCGCGGTCTTGCGCGCCTTCTTCGTGGCGGCCTCCGTCGAGGCCTGGGCGGTCTTCGAGGTCGTGTCGGCCACGGCGCCGGTGATGGCCTTGCCGACGCCGATGGCGGCGGAGACCGCGAAGGTTGCGAGCGGTAGCATCGTCTAGTGTCTCCGGAGCTTGGGGGAGGGGGGCATCACATCAGCTCGATGTCGGCCTGCAGCGCGCCCGCGGCCTTGATCGCCTGCAGGATCGAGATCAGGTCGCGCGGGCCGACGCCGAGGGCGTTGAGGCCGTCGACGAGGTCGCGCAGGGTCACGCCCTCCTTGACCAGGGCGAGCTTGTTGCCGTCGCCGGTGTCGACCTTCACGCCGGTGCGCGGCACCACCGTGGTGCGCCCGTTCGAGAGCGGGGCCGGCTGGCTGACCTGCGGCTGCTCGGTGATCGTGACGGTGAGGTTGCCCTGGGCGATCGCCACCGTGGAGACGCGCACGTCGCGGCCCATCACGATGATCCCCGAGCGCTCGTCGACCACCACCCGGGCGGTCTGGTCCGGCTCGACCTTGAGCTGCTCGATCTCGGTGATCAGGCGGATCATGTTGCCGTTGTACTTGGCCGGGATCTGGATCGTAACCGTGGCCGGGTCGGTCGGCTCGGCGGTGTCGGAGCCCATGAAGTCGTTGATCGCGGCGGCGATCCGCTTCGAGGTGGTGAAGTCGGGGTTGCGCAGCGACAGCCGCAGCGAGCGGGCGTCGGTGAGCTTGAACGCGATCTCGCGCTCGATGTTGGCGCCGTTGGCGATGCGCCCGTTGGTGGGCACGCCGCGGGTGATCTTGGCGGCATCGCCCTCCGCCGAGAAGCCGGCGATGGCGACGGAGCCCTGCGCCAGCGCGTAGACCTCGCCGTCGGCGCCGAGCAGCGGCGTCACCAGCAGGGTGCCGCCCTGGAGCGACTTCGCGTCGCCGAGCGACGAGACGGTGACGTCGATGCGGGTGCCCTGCGCCGCGAAGGGCGGCAGGCTCGCCGTCACCATCACCGCGGCGAGGTTCTGCGTGCGCATCGTCGCGCCGCGGGTGTTGACGCCGAGGCGCTCCAGCATCGCCTGCAGCGACTGCTTGGTGAAGGGGATGTTGTTCAGGGTGTCGCCGGTGCCGTTGAGGCCGACGACGATGCCGTAGCCGACGAGCTGGTTGGCTCGGACCCCCTCGATCTGCGCGAGGTCCTTCACCCGCGACAGCGCCATCGCCGCCGTGCCGCCGAGCACGAGCAGGGCGGCCGCCAGGACGAGGCGCAGGAGATCGCGGATCTGGGCGTGGCGCTGGGGCATGCCGGGCTTTTCGGGGTTGCGGACCCGCACTCTCCTGCCAGCCCCGTGCCAGGCGGCCGAAAAGCGCAACCCGCTGAAAACGCTGGCCTCTCTTCGGACGCGGCGCCTTCGGGACCGATCGTGATGCGCGCGTTCCCTGCCGACCCGGCAGCTTCTGCCGGGGCTTTTACCGCTCGTTAACCGTGTCGAACCGACACTCGGCACGGGCCCCTCCGGCCCGTCGGGAGCGATCGAAGCGATGCGTGTCGAGAATCGTCCGGGACCTCTCGGGACGACCTCCGTCGGAGGCACGCGCAGGGCCGAGTCCGGCCCGAGCTTCCAGGTCGGCTCCGGGCCGGGTGCCCAGCGCACCGCCGGCACGGGCGTGACGACCACGCTCGCCGGCCTCGATGCGATGCTGATGCTGCAGGGCGAGCCGGACACCCCGCACGAGCGCCGCCGCCGTTCGGCGCGGCGCGGTCACGACCTGCTCGACGGCCTCGACCGGCTGAAGGCCTCCCTCCTGTCCGGCCGCGTCGCCACCCACGAGCTGCTGGTCATCGCCGGGCGCCTCTCCGAGCGCGCCGAGACCTGCGGCGATCCCCGCCTCGACGGCCTGATCGCCGACATCGAGCTGCGCGCCGCCGTCGAGCTGGCCAAAGTCGAAGCCGCGCGCGGCGTCTGACGCAAACCATCGGGGCTCGCGTCGAGCGCAAGACGCGACCCGACCGCGGCGCAGCACGGCGCGTTCGCTCCGGCGCGACCTGAGAACCCGTGACACCCAGGGTTGACCGCAGGATGGACCCATGGCTCATACCGTCGTCGGCACCCCTGACTCCGTAGCTCAGCTGGATAGAGCAGCCGCCTTCTAAGCGGCAGGTCGTTGGTTCGAGCCCAACCGGGGTCGCCACTAATTAGCCAGCCTGGTCAATGACTTGGGTGGCTTTTTCATGCCCGTCGATCGCCGATCTGTGTTGCAACGGCCTGCGACACGAACCTAACGTTTACAACGGTTTACGGCGAGGCGTAGGCTGGTCCGTGCAACACGGATGGAACACGGATTCAGCATCTCGATCCTCACTCCAAGGGAGGTTGCAGCTCGCTGGAAAATGCTCAGCCAACCTCGTCCGCAAGATGATGGACAACGGCGAGCTACCGGCGTTCCGAGCCGGTGGTAAGCTGCTTAAAATCCATCTGTGCGACCTAGAGGCCTACGAGAAGATTCAGAGCACCGGCGAGGTGCGTTGATCCCCTCAAGGCGATACTAGGGCGCCAAGGGTTCTCGTGGTCGTGCTCAAGGCCGCCATGGATCAGGATAGGCCGCGGACACACGGCGATCGCCGAAGCTAAATTGCCAGATGATTGAGGCGCGCCGTGGAGAGCGTGCGTTGTCGACGGTGCTGGATTGCCAACGGTGGGCGCAGCGCATCGGCGGTCATATGATCAACCTCTTGCGCGTCTCGGCAATCTCACCCTGGTAATGCTCGGCATTCGGTTCGGCAGCTATCTCGATCGAGACGCTATCAGCGCGAACGACGATGCGCACGACAACCAAGCCTGCAGCCTGAGCACCACGGATCGCGCGTGTGATGTCGGCTTGGGTGATGGCGGCGGCGCGACGGGGCATAAACTGAACCCTGCTGTACGAGGGTTTTGCTACAGAGGCAGACTCGGAAGACAGGATGGATCACGAGGCCCGTCTCAACAGCCTGATCAAGCGGGTAGCAGATGCGCCGGCTCCGTCCCGCGAGCTCTTCGCTGAGGTGTGGTTCGCCACCACCGGCAAGCAGCATCCCGACATCAAAGGCCGGTTCGCCGTCCTGATGGACGCCAAGGCCTGGACCGAAGCAGCGCTTCTCACCATGGCATGCGCTCTACCGGACTGGCGCGTCGTGACAGAGGCCAGCCGTGGAGCTAGTGAGGCGCGGATGCTGCCGCTCGATCACGTGGGCGGCGTGCCAGAGCGATCCGGCGATACCGTGCGCCATCCTGGAGGGACCGCGTTGGCGATCATTCAGGCGCTGCTGGTCGCGAAGGCTGACGGCCGATGATGCCGCCACCTCAGCTTCGCGGATATGATGGGCCTCGTGCACCTGCTAGCCGGTGAGACCCAGATCCGTGACGGTCGCGCGACCATTGTTCCCGTCGGGAACATTGGTCTTGCGGTCCCCGCCAGGAGTCTGAACTTCGCCCCTCTCCTGCGCGGCGTCGTACTCGTCGGCGGGGTGGCGCTACACTTAAACTTGCAAAAATTCATATGACTCCAGCGCTAAGAGCGTAAGATCAGAATTTTTTGGAGAATCTTATCTATTACTCTGCCGCATCGGGTCCCGGATTACTCCAATTGATGCCGTAGTTCGGACGATGCATTCGATCCGTAAGATAAAATAGTCCGAGCAGGGAATTTGCTATGATGTTACCAGATACGAAAGTATAAATAATCCAAAACACACTAAAAATGTACGACTTATACGATTGAAAATTGATCAATAGATATTTGTCGACCACAATGTACATCGATCCGATGAAGGCTAAAGCTAAAGCAGCAAATGCCAAATATCCAAAGAGGAAGGATAAGAATCGGCGGCGTGATAACTCTTCAACATGCATTTCAGCCGCACGACGATGTCTGAGCCGAACCGGGCCAGCCATAGGTTCATCCATCTCAGGACGTCCGAACGTCGCCACCGCAGCCAAAGCAGCGATGTAAAATCCTGCTAGCGTTCCCAAAAATCCTGTCGACTTGCCCAAAATATCGAATTTATCAATGGCATCATTTCTGAAACCTTCGATAAATAACGGCCAGCAGAAACATGCGCACAAAATTAATGACACAAAAATGTCAAATTTCCACTTGCCATCATGTTTGATGGCTAAATATCTTAGTGGAACGAATATCCTCCACATACCTAATTTTCCATTATTTTACACATTTTCGATACGAGTTCCGCACTTACCTCCATTGAGACATCTGCCAGGGGCGCATCAAGATCGATCTCTGCTGTCCTCACGAAAAGCGCTGCGCCGGCGTCTTGTCGTGCTGTCTCGACTTTTGCTGTTAAGGGTCGACGTACATTTTCTTCTTTCCAGCGGAGCCGCATAGTTTCGTAACCGTTATTCCTGGCCCAGGCTTTCACGCGCTCCACAAAAGTCAGTGCCTCACCGTCTGGCAGTGCCTTCGAAACCGAAAAACTTAGATCGCGTCGGATCGCCTTGACGAATCCACCCTCGTCAAAATCCATCTCGCTCTTCATATAATCGATCAGTTCGACATGAAGAAGGCGCCCTGCTTCAAGCGACTCGCGCAACTGTGACGCGGCGTGGCCGTGAAGTTCCACCATGGGCCGGGTCTTAATCTCACGCTTGCCCTCGCGCTCGAAGTGCGCCCCCATCTCGTCGCAGATCGTGCGAAATTGAGCCCTTAGAAATCCTTGGAGGAATGATCTGCCGAAGCCGGACACGTCCTCATAAAGCATCCGGTAAAGATGCCCTTTAGGCTCGGTCGGATCCAGGCAGATGACCGCATGCACACACAAGCTGCCGGCTTCGCCCTCTCTGCGCTCTGCTACCCTTACTTCGCCAGTATCGAAATCGGTGAATCCAGGATCAGCTTTTTCTTTTATCTCCTAAATTAAAAAGCATTGCTACAGCTTGCTTTCCCGATGGCAAGCTAACCATCTTCAGTCGAGACAATCTGATTATGCGCTTTTCGTTGTCGAGGACTTGAAAACACTCATTGTCACTCACCATTTTTTCTAATGGCTTGATCAAGCTTTCCAATGGAATCGGTGGCGCATCTGACGGATGAGGTGACATCGAAAGATCGAAAAATAGAATGTGGCGGCGATTGCTTTGCAACATGACCCATACCAAGAGCTCGGTGCGTCATGCTGCGTTTTTAAACATCTGCGCACAAGGTAGGGTCTGTAAGATCTCAACAGGTTGAGGTTGCGTAGAATCGGCCGCAATGGCTCTTCCTGGCTCCTAAGGTTGCGGCGGGTGATCGCTGACGCTGCCCAGCAACGGAAGCAGATCGTCGCTCGTTGAGCTCAGCCCCGCAGCCGTCGCCCCCAGCGATTGTGCCAGGCAGCGGCCCCTGGGCCCCAGCAATTCGACCGGCGGGCCGCGTCTCCATCTTGTCGAGGATCACGTCGAGGGAACCGTCTTCTCGCCGCGGCGCCTGTGCCGCGACCGGCTCGCCGTTGTTGATGACGTTGACGATAGGATGTGCAGCGTTGGCGTTCGCAGGTGTCCGAGTGGACGCCACTCGACAGGTCGCTGGCAACGCGTAGGGTCATTCGCATGCGTCACGCCCTGCTCGCCGCCATTGTCATGTTGCAGGGTGGGGGCGCATTCGCTGCTGAACCGATCTTCGGGCGCGCCAGCGTCACCGATGGCGATACTGTGGTGATCCACGGCACCCGCATCCGCCTCTTTGGCATCGACGCGCCGGAGAGCGCCCAGGTGTGTGAGGACGCCTTTGGCAAGGAGTATCGCTGCGGCCAGGTCGCGGCTCTCGCGCTGTCCGATCGGATCGGCGAGGCGCCGATCTCATGTGAGCCTCGAGACACCGATCGCTACGGTCGCACTGTTGCCATCTGCAGGAAGGGCCCTGAGGACGTGAACGCCTGGATGGTGGCGCAGGGCCATGCCATCGCATTCCGGCGCTACTCGAGCGAGTATGTGGGACAGGAAGCGCAAGCACGTGCGGCCAAGCGCGGAATCTGGGCTGGCACGTTCGAAGACCCGGCGGGCTGGCGCCGGACACGTCGAGGTGGAGCAGCGGCGCGAGCGGCCGATGAGCCGACGCCGGCCGGATCGAACGCTTCGATGACCTGCACGATCAAAGGCAACATCTCGGCCAAGGGGGATCGGATCTACCACCTGCCGGGTACGAGCGCTTACACGCGCACCGTGATCGACGAGCAAGCCAGCGAGCGCATGTTCTGCTCCGAGGACGAGGCGAAAGCAGCCGGGTGGCGGGCACCGCGCGGATGAGATGGATCCAGAGGAGGCCGCGTTCAGACGCCAACCATGAACCAGAGTCCGACGCCCACCCAATTTGATCGGGGTGCGCCCATCGAGACGCTCGCCGGCACGATCGAGCGCGTCACCTTCCACAACGCCGAGACCGGCTTCTGCGTGCTCAAGGTCCAGGCGCGGGGCAAGCGCGACCTTGTGCCGGTGATCGGACATGCGCCTGCCATTGCCGCCGGTGAATGGATCACCGCGACCGGGATCTGGTTCACCGATCGGCAGCACGGGCTCCAGTTCAAAGCCGACACGCTCAAGGCCACGCCACCGACCGGGGTGGAGGGCATCGAGCGCTACCTCGCGTCTGGCTACATGCGCGGCATCGGACCGGCCATGGCCAAGCGCATCGTGGCGCTGTTCGGAGAAGCCACCTTCGAGGTCATCGAAGCCGATCCCGAGCGCCTGAAGGAGGTCTCCGGTATCGGCCTGACGCGGGCGGCTCGCATCGTCTCAGGCTGGGCCGAGCAGAAGGCCGTGCGGGAGATCATGATCTTCCTGCACGCGCACGGCGTCGGCACTGCGCGCGCGGTGCGGATCTTCAAGACCTATGGCTACGAGTCGATCGCCGTGATGAGCGAGGATCCCTACCGCCTCGCGCGCGACATCCGCGGTATCGGCTTCCGGACGGCGGACGCGATCGCAGTGCGTCTCGGGCTGACCAAGGAGGCGCCGCAGCGGCTGCGGGCCGGCGTGTCGTTCGCTTTGCAGACGGCCATGGACGAGGGGCATTGTGGCTTGCCAATCGAACGGCTGATCGTGCTTGCCCAGAAGCTCCTCGAGGTCGACGTCGTCCTCGTCCGCACCGCCGTCGCCAACGAGCTTGCGCGTGGCGAGGAGGTCATAGCCGACACAGTCGACAATGAGCCCTGCATCTTCTTGAAAGGCCTACATGCCGCTGAACGAGCGATCGCCGAGCGGCTCGTCACCCGGGCTCGCGGCTCACTTACATGGCCCAACATCGACCTCGACAAGGCTCGCCCCCGGGTCGAGGCGAAGACGGGCAAGATACTGTCACCTTCTCAAGGAGAGGCCATCCGCTTGATGCTGACCTCGAAGCTCTGCGTCATCACCGGCGGGCCTGGTGTCGGCAAGACCAGCACGCTCGACTCGCTCCTGCGCATCCTCACGGCCAAGGGCGTGAAGGTGCTGCTCGCCGCACCCACAGGGCGTGCCGCCAAGCGGATGACCGAGCAGACCCGGCTTGAGGCCAAGACCATTCACCGGCTGCTGGAGATCGATCCGAAGCGGGGCGGCTTCTCGCGCAACGAGGAGAACCCGCTGGACTGCGACCTGCTCGTGCTCGACGAGTGCTCGATGATCGACGTGCCGCTGATGAACGCCCTCCTGAAGGCCGTACCGGAGCGTGCAGGGCTTCTCCTTGTTGGCGACGTCGATCAGCTCCCCTCGGTCGGCCCAGGCCAGGTGCTGGCCGACGTCATCGCGTCTGACCGCGTGCTGGTGGCGCGACTGACTGAAGTGTTCCGCCAGGCAGCCGAGAGCCGGATCATCGTCAACGCGCACCGCATCAACCAGGGCCAGATGCCGGAGCGGCCACAGCCGAGCGAGAAGGCCGACTTCTACCTGATCGAGATCGACGATCCTGACGTCGGCGTCGGCAAGCTGATCGAGGTCGTGACCAAGCGCATCCCGCGCTCGTTCGGTCTCGATCCGATCCGGGACGTGCAGGTCCTGACGCCGATGCTGCGTGGCTCGCTCGGCTCGCGCAATCTGAACCACGAGCTGCAGCGCGTGCTCAATCCGAACCCGGCCCAGCAGATCGAGCGCTTCGGCTGGCGTTTCGCTCCCGGCGACCGGGTGATGGAGACCCAGAACGACTACGACCGCGACGTCTTCAACGGCGATCTCGGCATGGTGGCGCGCATTGACGAGGAGGAAGGCTCCGTCGTCGTGACCTTCGACGGACGCGAGGTCGTCTACCCCTACGGCGAGCTCGACACGCTGGTGCCGGCCTTCGCTACGACGATCCACAAGAGCCAGGGCTCGGAGTATCCCGCCGTGGTGATCCCGATCGTGACACAGCACTTCAACATGCTGGCGAGGAACCTGCTCTACACTGGCGTCACTCGCGGCAAGCAACTCGTCGTGCTGATCGGCCAGCGCAAGGCGATCGGCATGGCGGTTCGCGGCGGAAGCGCGAAACGACGCTGGACGAAGCTGCGCGAATGGCTGACGCAACGCTGAGTGTCTTTGACAGCCACAAATTGGATCAGCGTTCGCTGGCACAGACAAGCTGCCACACTCTGTCCCAAGCGGTCGCACATGCCTGTGCTTATCTTTAGGCGAAAGGCGGGATCGAGATGAGCACGAGGGAACAAGCCAACGCTGGGGTCGTCGTGCCCTTTCCTGCCCGGATCTCTGCTGCGGTTGCCGATGCGGACATCGCATCAATCATCGCTGTGTTGCAGGATCAGCTCGTCCTCGCGCGCGAAGGCAAGCTGCGATCGGTCGCCGTCGTGTCGGTGTCTGCAGATGCCGAGGCAATTGGTACGCAGTGGTCATGCGAGGGGTCCGACATCACCGGACTGATCGGCAAATTGACGGTGCTTACGCACGATCTGATGGCGGCGAGGAGGTAACTGTCCGACGAGGCGGCATGCCCTGCGAAGTTGGCTAAATGGACAGAGCTACCTGCAATACCGTGTCCCCCGAATGGCGTGAGCAGATGGAGTGACCGATGACCGACATTCATGAAAAGGATATCGAAGACTCCCCGCTTGGTGGCAGTGTCACTCGTGACGGGATCACGGTGCAGGTTCATATCTATCGGTTCGCCGACACGGCGGACGAATGGACCCTGGAGGTCGTTGATGATGAGGGCGGGCACACGGCTTGGAATGGCACCTTCGCGACCGATGAGGATGCCTTCGAAGCTTTCGAGCACGCGGTAGCCGAGGACGGAATTCGCTCGTTCGTTGAGCAGCCGGTGCAACACTGACCGAGCACCGGAAAATGAAGGGCGATCTGAAATGAGGATGCACGATGTCTGAGCAGGTCGAGAAGCTCGGGATCCTTGTCGGCCTGTTCGAGCTCGCGATCGGCCGGCTCTTCGAAACTGTGCCGGCTGGTGACGAGGCCAAGCGCCTGTTCGTTGACGATGTCCGGCAGCTCCTGGACGCCACCAACGAGATACAACCGCATTCCCCTGCTGCGCAGACCTACGAGTCTCTCCTGCGGCGCCTCGGAGCCACAAGCCCTGAAGACGCGTCGAGTCTCGGTGTTGCACCGACACCGGAGCATGGACTGCCGGTCAGCGGACCGGGCGTGTAGGGCAGCCAGCATAGCTGTGGCATTACCCAAGAAACCTTGAACGCGAAGTGCCTACTCCAACCTGAAGGAACACGACCTGTCCGAACATCAGAGTAAAGAGTGGAAGCAAGCGGAAGCGGCTTTCGCCAAGCGGCAGAGCACGCCCATCGCCATGCCGACTGATGAGCCACCGGCAAACGAGGCCGAGACCAACTTGGCTCGGCAGAGGGCTGCACGCTTAGCGAGAGATGCCAAGCATCTGAAGGCTAATGGCCGTCGGAAATAAGCGAGACGCCGGACGCAGACTATGTCTTTAAGCTCCGTCCCGCTTGGCGCCACGCGCTACGACCGTGAGAGCGCCATCGCGCAAGGGTCGTTGCAGTTTGGCGGCTTCCGGCCATTCCGCTGACAACCACGTTCGTATTCTTCGGCAGTGGTGAGGATCGCCGGCATTGCCTTCGGATGGATCTCGCCGACCTCGGCATTCGGCTCCGTGGTCAAAAAGGCATACAGGTCGTCCACGGTTTCGCCGTCCTTGACCTTGCGAACGGATTTCCACCCATCGAGCAGGATGCCAGCGAAACACGCCAGTGGGCGGTCTTCCCCGAGCGCAAACCAGATATCGCCGCCGGCCTTCGCGTTGAACTCGCTGAACGAGGTCAGCGGCACGAGGCAGCGATGCTGAGGCTTCAACCACCGGCGCCAGTGCGGGGACCGGGTATTGCGGACATTGGTGACGCCTGCATCGACCTTCTTGCCCTTCAGTGCGAATTCCGGCGACGGCATGCCCCAGCGCATCATCGCGAGCGTGCGTTCCCCTTCCAGCATGCGGACGACAGGTGCCATTGTGTTCGGGAAGATACCGGGCAGCGACGGTAGATTGCCGGCGGCGTCGCGCTGGACGCCGAACGCCTTTCGGATCGCATCCTGACCCTTGTTGAGACTGTAGAGGTTGCACATGCCGGCACCGTGCGACGGTCAAGGGCGCGAGGGCAAGTCCCTCCGTTCGGTCAGCTTCCCTCGTCGCCGATTGCGGCCCGACACGTCTAATCGATCAGAGCGCGCGGGCTGGCATCAAACACTGATGAGATCCGCGTCTTTATGGACTGAGCGCTTGCCGTGGATCGGCCTTATTAACCGATCACCGGCATCCTACGATCCATCGTAAGGGTTCCAGCGTGCCGAAGATCCCCATCGTCGTCGTAGCCGGATTGTGGTCCGCGATCACGGTGGCGGCGCTCGGCGTCGTCGCGATGGATCAGGCGCAATCGATGCGCAGCACCGACGCCATCATTGCCCCGGCCGCCATCGCGGCCGATCCGGCGAAAACGGCCGCGATCATCTTCACAGACGCGACCGGCGCGAGATACCGGACACGTCGGGATTGAGGATGGCCTAGCTCGGCTACTCCTCGGTCTCTTCGATCGCCGCCTCATCGTCCATCTGCGGCGTAGGTGCTGGGCTCGTCGGCGGATCGCCCTCAGGTTGCTGTGGGCCCGGTGTCGGATCACCGATCTGCGCCGGCACCTCGCCTGGCCTCGGGGTGTCAGCGTCGATCATTGTCTCGCTCCCATAATGTCGCGGGAAAGAAAAGCGGTGGCCACCGTGTGTGTTCCGTCCGGCCCGCTGCTAACACAAGCCGCTCCGACCGTGGCCGCAGCGCACTAGCCGGAGCATTGTCGGCGTGTCAGATCAGCCAATGGCCAAGCCCGATCTGAACCGTTGCGAAGTAAAGGTCGACGGCGCCCGGATCGTAGTGAGCCTCGTTGAGGCGCAGGGGACGCACGCCACATCTGAGAAGCGCCGTCCGGCTTGCCAGGGGCGCGTCGCGGTTGCGTGTTCTTACACTGCAGCCGTGAAGCGCACGCTCACGCATCGCCGGGTTCACGATGGCCGCCCGCCGATACCAAGACCCTATTGCGGCACGCCTTCTTTGCATCCGAAGGCCGTCGAGTAGCTGATCGCACCACCGATGAATGAGATCGCACAGAAGGTCAAAACCCTATAATACAGATCAAGAAATGCATCTTACCAGCTACACCTTCACCAGCGCGCTTCGGCAACTAGGGATTCCCATCAGTATGGTCGACGGAGGCGTATAGCTCGACTTTGTTTTCGTCAAGCGGCTATGACGCCCGATCCAACAACAGGAAAACTACCGGCAGGATATCCACTCATCCAAGCCCAAGTCGCCTTTCAAAGAAACCAAAACGCCCCTAGGTGTACTATGACCAATTCAACTAAGGCAAAAAAAAAGATCGAGAGATTGTTACGAATGTTGTATAAAAATATCAATATCGATGAATATATCGCTTTGAATTATGACGTATATGTGGTGGGAATGCACCCATTACATCATATTATTAAATATGCCTGGTTGGAAAATAGAAAAATATCGCCTGACACAACCATGACCGATTTTTTAGCTGCCAATCCACTGATCGCAGACCACATTAGATCAATCAATAATAATACCGATACAATTTACGTGGATGAGATTTTTGCCAACGGTAAATCCTACTGGCATGAAAATGACGTTAGATTTATTGGATACTTTGAGTCCAAGCTAGGCCTAGGTATAGCAGCTAAAAACACTATAGACTGTTATCGCACGATGTCTAAGAAATTTTCAATTTATCCATATAATAATGCCGCTTTCAATAGATTTGACTCAA
Organism: Methylobacterium sp. WL6; assembly: GCF_008040095.1. Lineage (NCBI taxonomy): Bacteria > Pseudomonadati > Pseudomonadota > Alphaproteobacteria > Hyphomicrobiales > Methylobacteriaceae > Methylobacterium > Methylobacterium sp. WL6. The sequence goes on from NZ_VRVH01000114.1 coordinate 13,138, forward strand.
AATACCTTCCTGAAAAGTACAATACACATAGTCAGCACAAGATAAATATCTTTGAACTCGGTCTAGACAATATTGAGCATGCGCTAGAAAATGTTTGCAAGACACAGCCAAAAAAAAGTTACAATATTTTGAAGTTATACTGGGAGCTTTCTGAAATACCAAAACAAAAGATTGAAGCCTTGACCAAATACGATGAGATTTGGGTGCCGTCGAAGTTTATTTATGACGCGGTTGTAAAGGCCTACAACAAAAAGGTGTTTATTATCCCGCCATTCGTTGATATAAAGCGAAAAAAATACCTCAAAAGAAAATATTTTGGAATGACTAAAGACT
>NZ_VRVH01000115.1:0-13454 GCF_008040095.1 Methylobacterium sp. WL6
GCCCCGACGAGCGCCGCCGCCGCGACGACCCCGACCGGCGGCTTCCTCAGCCGCCTGCGCGGGTTGTTCGGCGGCTGAGACGCGGCGGCCTCGGCCCTAGACGACAGAGAGGACCGCGCGGTGATCCGCGCGATCCCTCGGTTGCCGGTACGGAGCCACGTCATTCCCGCAAGCGGTAAGGACTGCGGAGTGCGGGAGGATCGGTATTTCCGAACGCCGGTCAGACCAGGCTGAACTGCAGCTCGCCCAGCCCTTCGAGGCTCGATACGATGACGTCGCCCGGCTTCAGCCATTGCCGCTCCGCCCGCGGGATCTTCTCGCCGAAGATCACCCCCTGCGGCGTGCCGGTGTAGAAGACGTCGCCCAGCTTGATGGTCATCACCTTCGACGCGAAGCTGATCAGCTGGCGGCAGTTGAAGATCATGTCCGCGGTCGTCCAGTCCTGCCGCACCGCGCCGTTGACCTTGGTCACCAGGCGCAGATTGTTCGGGTCGGGCACGCGGTCGGCGGTGACGAGGTAGGGCCCGAGCGGAGCGAACCCGTCCGAGGTCTTGCCGATCATGAACTGCGAGGTCAGCGTCTGCAGGTCGCGGGCGCTGAAGTCGTTGCCGGTGGCGTAGCCGGCGACGTAGTCGAGCGCGTCGGCCTCCGAGACGTCGCGGCATTCCCGGCCGAAGACGATCACCAGCTCGGTCTCGTAGTCGAACTCGCGCGCCGCCTGCGTCGGCAGCCGGATCGTGCCGCCGTGATGGTTGAGCGTGTTGTTGTACTTGTTGAACAGCGGCGGGTCCTTCGGCGGCGGCGTTCCCGTCTCCTCGGCGTGCTTGCGATAGTTGAATCCCATCATGATGATCTTTTCCGGCCGGGTGACCAGCGGCGCGTAGGCGATCCGGTCCTCGGGGATCGTCAGCCGCGGGTCGGGGGCCGCCTCGACCGCGTCGATCACCGCGCGCAGCATCGGGCCCTTCCCGTTCTGCAGAAGGTCGTCCATGTCGGCCGGCACCGGCAGGCCGACCGCCTTCCCGGCGGCGGCGACGTCGAGCACGCCGTCCGGGGTCTTCAGGCCGAGGCCGTAGCCGCCGTCGCGGCGCAGGTTGATCAGGATCATGTCGCGCGGCATGCCGAAGGCGGTCGGCGCGGGCGGCCCCTTCTCCGCGGCCCGTGCCGCGACCGGGGCGGCCATGGCGGTGGCCGCGAGACCGGCCGTCGCCTTCAGGAAATCGCGTCGATCGCACATCGTTCTCTCCTCCCGAGATCGTCGATGCCTGGGTGGCGGCCCTTCGACGGGCCATCCGCGTGCCCGACGCCGCGAAGCCGCGTCGAGACCGCCAGGATGCGCCGATCCCGGATCGATGTCAGGAGCCCGGGACCGGTCGAGGCGACAGGCTGGTCAGGATGTCGTCCGGCGATTCACGCGGCCGCGGCCGTCTCGGCGAGTCCCCAGGCCTGCGCCAGCAGGCTGTAGGAGCGCCGCCGGGCCTCCTGATCGGGAACGGCGCAGACCACCATGATCTCGTCGGCCTGCGTCGCCTCGGCGAGGCCCGAGAGCAGGGCGCGCACAGTCTCCGGCGTGCCGACATGCAACCGGTCTCGGCCGCGGGCGATGCGGGCGCGCTCGGCATCGCTGTAGGGATAGGCTTCGGCCTCGGTGAGCGTCGGGATCGGAGCGTACTCGCCGCGCTCGCGCCGGAGCGTCGCCAGCTGGGTGCTGAGCGCCAGGCGCTCGGCCTGCGCCTCGGTCTCGGCGCAGACGGCCGCGACCGCGAGGATCGCATGGGGCCGGGTGCCCCACCGCGAGGGCTGGAAGCCGCGGCGATAGTCGAGCATCGGGCCACGCGCGTCGAACGAGGCGAAGTGCTGGGCGAAGGCGAAGCCGAGCCCGAGGCGTGCGGACAGATGCGCGCTGTAGTCGGACGACCCGAGCAGAAAGATCGGCGGCAGCGGCACGCCGGCCGGCATCACGGTCACGGTGTTGAACGGATGGCCCTCGGGGAAGCCGCCGGTCTCCCACAGCATCAGCTCCTGCAGCCGCTCGAGGAAGTCGTCGCCGCCGCGCGGCGCCTCGCGCCGGCGCAACGCCTGGGCGGTGATGCCGTCGGTGCCGGGCGCGCGCCCGAGGCCGAGGTCGATCCGCCCGGGAAACAGCGCCTCCAGCACCTTGAAGCGCTCGGCGACCATCAGCGGCGCGTGGTTCGGCAGCATGATCCCGCCCGAGCCGACCCGGATCGTCCGGGTCGCGGCCGCGATCTGGCCGACCATGATGTCGGGGGCCGGGCTCGCGACCGAGGGCAGGGCATGGTGCTCGGCGAGCCAGTATCGCCCGTAGCCGAGGCGGTCGACGTGGCGGGCGAGGTCGAGGGAGTCGCGCAGCGCCTGAGCCGGGCTGGAGCCGGAACCGACGAACGACAGGTCGAGGACGGAGAGCGTTGCCATCGCCAGGAGATGGTGTCGCCGGAAGCCGCCGTCGAGGCGGCGGCCGAGCACGAGCCCTGCACCCCGTGCGTGACGTTTGCCGGCGAACCCCGAGCCGGCGCCTTGCTCGTCCCAGGAGCCGCGACTACGGTCCCGCCGCCGTCACGGGACGGCGAAACCTGCATGAAAACCGGAGCACCCGACCATGGGCTTTCTCGCCGACGCCCTCTCGCGCGTAAAACCATCCGCGACGATCGCGATGACGCAGAAGGCGCGCGACCTGAAAGCCGGCGGCATGGACGTGATCAGCCTGTCGGTCGGCGAGCCCGACTTCGACACGCCCGAGCACATCAAGCAGGCCGCGATCGAGGCGATCGCCCGGGGCGAGACCAAGTATCCGCCGGTGTCGGGCATCGTGCCGCTGCGCGAAGCGATCGTGAAGAAGTTCAAGCGCGAGAACGGGCTCGACTACAAGGTCTCCCAGACAATCGTCGGCACCGGCGGCAAGCACGTGATCTACAACGCGCTGCTGGCAACGCTGAACCCCGGCGACGAGGTCGTGATCCCGCGCCCCTACTGGGTGTCCTACCCGGAGATGGTGGTGCTCTGCGGCGGCACGCCAGTCTTCGCCGAGACCGACATGGCGCACGACTTCAAGCTCCAGCCCGAGGAGCTGGAGCGGGTGCTGACGCCGAAGACCAAGTGGATCATCCTCAACTCGCCGTCGAACCCCTCGGGCGCCGCCTACAGCCATGCCGAGCTGAAGAAGATCACCGACGTGCTGATGCGCTACCCGCACGTCTGGGTGCTCACCGACGACATGTACGAGCACCTGACCTACGGCGACTTCGAATTCGTCACCCCGGCGCAGATCGAGCCCGGCCTCTACGGGCGCACGCTGACCATGAACGGCGTCTCGAAGGCCTACGCGATGACGGGCTGGCGCATCGGCTACGCCGCCGGCCCGGAGAAGCTGATCAAGGCGATGGACTTCGTCCAGGGCCAGCAGACCTCGGGCGCGTCCTCGATCTCGCAATGGGCGGCGGTGGCCGCGCTCGACGGCACGCAGGCGCACCTCGCGCAGTTCAAGGCGGCGTTCCAGGAGCGGCGCGACCTCGTGGTCTCGATGCTGAACCAGACCAAGGGCCTGCAATGCCCGACGCCGGAGGGCGCGTTCTACGTCTACCCGTCCTGCGCCGAGACGATCGGGCGCACGACCCCGTCAGGCAAGACCATCGCCACCGACGAGGACTTCGTGACCGAGCTGCTGCAGGCGGAGGGCGTCGCCGCCGTGCACGGCTCGGCCTTCGGCCTCGGCCCGAACCTGCGCATCTCCTACGCCACCTCGACCAAGACGCTGGAGGAAGCGTGCAACCGCATCCAGCGCTTCTGCGGCTCGCTGCGCTAGCACGACGACGGCGGGCACCATCGGGTGCCCGCCACTTCGATACGGATCCGCCGCGGATCGTCCCTGTGGTTCGGGCCATGGCTTGAGGTGATTCGATGCCGACCATCGCCGTCATCGCCCCGGGCGCCATGGGAAGCGCGGTCGCCCGCCGCCTCACCGAGAACGGCGTCCGCGTCCTGACATCGCTGACCGGACGGAGCGCCGGGACCCGCGACCGCGCCCGGGCCGCCGGCATGAGCCACGCCGACGATGCGGAGATCGCCGCGGCCGACCTGATCCTGTCGATCGTGCCGCCGGCCGATGCCGCCGGCCTCGCGGCCCGCCTCGCCCCGAGCCTGGCGGCTCAGCCGAAAAAGCCGGTCTACGTCGATTGCAATGCGGTGTCGCCGGCGACGGTGCACGGCATCGCCGCGATCATCGCGGGCACGGGCGCGCCGTTCCTCGATGGTGCGATCCTCGGGCTCCCGCCCGAATCCGGCGCGAAGGGGCCGCGGGTCTACGTCGCCGGCGACGACCTCGCGCCGCTGATGGCCCTGCGCGCATGCGGCCTCGACATGCGGGCCTGCGCGGGTGGCGTCGGGGCGGCGTCCGGCCTGAAGATGGCCTATGCCGGCATCAACAAGGGCCTGAAGGCGGTGGCCGCGGCGATCGTCCTCGGCGCAGAGCGCGCGGGCGCCGCCGACGCGCTGCGGGCGGAGCTGATGGAGAGCGAGCCGGAGCTGCTCGCCCGCTTCGCCGGCGGGTTTCCCGACATGATGCCGAAGGCCTACCGCTGGGTCGCGGAAATGCACGAGATCGTCGACTTCCTGGCGCCGGACCCGGCCGGCGGCGCGATGTTCGCCGGGGCGGCCGAGACCTTCGCGCATCTCGCGGCGCCCGAGGGCGAAGACGACGTCGCCACGCTCCTCGCTTTCGCCGAAGCGGCAGGCGGATCGTCGCGGACGCGCGGATCGTCCTGAGCATCGGTTGCCGGCTCTTTGCACTTCACCTACATCGGCGGTCCCCGCGGCCGATGCGCCTGAAGGTTTCGCGAGCCCGCTCGGGCCTGCATGGACGCGGGGTCGGCAGTGACGGGGCGGCCCGGACCAGTTCTCTGGACCGCTCCTGTGAATCCTGGTGGGCCGGGGTGCTGCAGGCGTGTCGGAGGCGCGGGGAACAGGAACCGCGGACCCGGCGCATGGCCCACACAAGTTTCGCCCCGTTCCGGGACGGCAGCCGGTGCCAACCTTCGGATTTCGTTCACGCTCATCGGCAACAGTGGCAATGGGCCGGGGAACCGGTCGTGTGTCACTGCGTTTTGTCGGGCTTGACCATCATGCGGGGGTTCCTCACCAGCGGCGTCAAGGCGATCCTGGCGATCGCGGCGCTGTCCACCGCCGCCCATTGGGCGCTGCGGGTCCAGCGCGATCCGGCGCCGAGCACTCAGGTTCTGGCGAGCCTGCCCGATCCGGTGACCACCGGGTCGATCGAGCCGCGCAAGCCCGAGCGCGTCGCCGCCCAGCCGGCGCAGAAGGCGGCCGCGGACCTCGACCAGGATCACCTCTCGGCGCTGATCGCCAGCACCACCGGCCTGAAGCCGAAGGCGCAGAAGGCCGTCGTCGCCAAGCGCTGAGCGGAGAACGAGGCTTCCATTCGACGAAAAGGCCGCCCGCCGAGAGGGCAGGCGGCCTTCTCTGGTGTCGTCGCGCGATCAGGCGGCGAGGGAGCGGGGCTCGTGCCGCCCTTCGGCGATCTCCTCGATGATCTTCGCCGAGAACGCATCGAGATCGCCGGGATTGCGGCTGGTGACGATGCCGTGGTCGGTCACGACCTCGCGGTCGTGCCAACGGGCGCCGGCATTGATCACGTCGGTACGGATCGAGGAGAACGAGGTCAGGTCACGGCCCTTCGCCGCGCCGACCTCGATCAGCAGCCACGGCGCGTGGCAGATCGCGGCGACGACCTTTCCCGAGGTCACGAAGGCCTTGATCACCTCCAACGCCTTCGGCTCGAGGCGGAGCTTGTCCGGGTTGATCTGGCCGCCGGGCAGGACGAGGGCATCGTAGGCAGACGGATCGACGGTCTCGAGGTCGAGGTCGACCGCGACGTTCTTGCCCCAATCGGTCTTGTCCCAGCCACGGATCGATTCCGGCTTCTCGCGCGATTTCGGCGACGCGACGTGGACCGTCGCGCCGGCCTGCCGCAGCTTGGCCTGCGGGACGGTGAGCTCGGTCTCCTCGAACCCGTCGGTGGCGAGGATCAGGACCTTGGCTTGCTTGATGTCGGGCATGGCGGTTCGCTCCGATGGATGACGTCGGCCGGCAAACCGGGACGTCTCCCCGCGGTTCCCCGACGATCCGGCAACCCAGGAATGCGCGGAACCCTCGCGCAGGCGATCCGTTGGCTAGCTCATTCCCAACTGCACGAGGCAGCGCATGGCCAATCCCGGCCTTCCGACCCCCGAACCGACCCCCGGGGACCTTCCGCCGCCCGTCCCGCCGGACGAGATGCCCGATATCGGGCCGACCGGGCCGCGCACGCCCTATCCGGTGAACGATCCCGGCATCGACGAGCCCGGCGGCCCCGGCTCGGAGCCGGACGTGTTTCCCGGCGCCCCGACCGATCCCGGCGTCAGGATGTAGGACCGGCTCAGTGGCCGCCGTGCGACGCCCGCACGTCGCGCGGGGCCGCGAGGATCTCGGAGAGGCTCGTCGCCACGTGACGGGCCTCTTCGTCGGTCAGGCGCAGCTGGAACGGCGGCAGGGCGCCGGCCTGGAGCGCGACGACGGCCTGGCCCTGGTCGTCTGTGCCGATCTCGATCGCGGAGGAGGTCACGTCGAGCATCGCGATCTCCTCGTCGCCCATCTCCTCGGCCATGTCGGGCTCCTCAGGTTCGTCGATGGCGGTGAGCAGTTGCCCGACGGCGCGCACGAGGGCGCGGGCGGCGCGGGCATCCATCACCACGGCGGTCGCCTGATCGTCCTTCTGGAAGGAGAGCTGGATGTTGGCCCCTTCCAACGAAACCGAGATACCTGCCATGGATCGCCTAAAAGCCTGAGCGCGAACCCTTATATGCACTGGGGCCCACGAGAATCCCAGCCGCCGGGCCTCCGCTTTTGCCCGGGCACGCCGAGAACCTGCATCCCTGCCTTGTTGCGGCCGCAGGGAGCCCTTAGATAGGGTTGTGGGGGGCCCAAACCCTGGGACGGACGCCGGTTACGGGTTCCTTGCCCGACGCCCTGCCACCCATACCAGACTTAGAAGTCAGTCGATCCGTTCGCGCTTTCACGAGCGCGAGGGCTCGACCCATCGTCGATACGAGGTTCTCTACGTGAATACCGGTACCGTGAAGTGGTTCAACGAGACCAAGGGCTACGGCTTCATCCAGCCGGATGACGGCGGCAAGGACGTGTTCGTCCACATCTCCGCCGTCGAGCGCGCCGGCATGCGCAACCTGATCGAGGGTCAGAAGGTGTCTTACGAGATCCTGACCGACAAGCGCAGCGGCAAAGACGCCGCCGGCAACCTCCAGGCTGCCTGAGGCCATCGGTCTCCCATCCACGCGGCCGTGAACACGGTCGAAACCATCCGACGCTGCCATCCTCCGGGAGCGGCCGCGCCGGACGGTCAAGGTAAACGCAATCTTAATCGCAACACCACAGAAACAGAGCCGGGCCCGCCGCGTGGCGGAGCAAACCCGGTCACATCGGAAGACAATCAAACACACCATGTTGTTCGAATACACCCGACGCCGTAGCGTCCGGTCGCCCGTCACGGATTCAGCGACCTTCAAGGTGGGGTGCATCAAGCAGAGCGCGACGTCGGACGCCCCGACCCTCGACCTCTCCCACCTCATCGATCGATCCTACAATTATCATTCGCCCCGAGAGTTGCGCTGGCATCTCGCCGACCGCCTCGGGCTCGCGCCGGCCGCTCTGGCCCTTCGCGAAGCCGCCCACGCCTGACCACGCCGAGCCGATCCTGCAAGATGCAGGATCGGCTCTTCTTCGTTTCGGGCCCGCTCAAGCCCGCGAGATCGTCACGACCGGCCCCGGTCCCAGGCCGACACGACGACGTCGCGCAGGTCGTTCGGCAGCGCGACCAGCTCGCCATGCACCGGATCGGTCCGGTTGTAGACGGTCGCGACGCCGGACATGTCGCAGACGGAGCCGCCCGCCTCGCGCAGGATCAGGTCGGCCGCCGCGAGATCCCAGTCGCGGGCATCCGAGGAGACCAGCCCGACATCGACCGAGCCTTCGGCGACGCGGGCCACGCGCAGGGCCAGCGACGGAATCCGGTCGATGCGCTCGAAGGCGGCGTCCCCCAGATCGCGCGAGACGCCACGCCCCAGCCGGTCGATCATCGGCTTCGGGCCTGTGACGCGGGCCGTCGGCAACGCGACGCCCTGCCGCGCGCCGATCGGCTCGCCGTTGCGCGTCGCGCCCCGCCCGTGGATCGCCTCGTAATCGTGCCCGAGCGCCGGCGCGTTCACGAAGCCGATCACCGGCTCGCCGGCCTTCAGCAGCGCCACCGCGATCGACCAGTCCCGATGCCCGGACAGGAAGGCGCGGGTCCCGTCGATCGGGTCGACGATCCAGACGAGGTCGTGACCGATCCGCACGGCGTCGTCGGCCGTCTCTTCGGACAGCCACGCCGCCGCCGGCACGATCTGGCTCAGGCGGATCTTCAGGAAGGTGTCGACGGCGACGTCGGCTTCCGTCACCGGCGAGCCGCCGGCCTTCGACCAGATCTTCGCCGAGGTCTGGCTGCCGGCCCGGAAGAAGGGCAGGGCGAGGGAGGCCGCCTCGCGAAGCGCCTCGCGCAGGTCCGGCATCAGGGCGTGCACGAAGTCCGCTGAGATCGTATCGGTCATGGCGGTCCGTGTCCGGCGACGGGGGAGGGGATCGGCATCGCGGCTCGCGCCGACCCGCGCGCCGATGCGACGTGCGGATGGTCCCGATCGCGACAGGGGGGCGGCGCGCCGGAGCGCGCGACCGCACCGTTGTAGGGTCTGCCCCGAAGCGCCACAAGGATCGCGAGGCCGCAGCGCGGAACCGGCGGTTTTCATCGATCGCGGCAAGGAACCGTTGAGCATTCCGAGCGCGAACGCGCTGTCCACGATCGCTTAACGCTCACTCTTAAGGCACCGTGGGGAGGTTAGACGCCAATCTGCTTGGCATAACGGACGACCCGAGCAGGTCGCCACTTGCAAATGGACGGCGGGCAGATGAACACGTTCGACACCATGGACCGGAACCCGACCGATCATCTTGCCGAGACCGATCGCCTCGATCGCGACGGCGCCGCGCCGGCGCGCTTCGCCTTCGACGCCTCGCCGCTGCCGGTGTTCGGCGCCGCCACCGCGACGTCCAAGGCCGCCGGCATCGCGCTCACCTTCGCGACCGACGAGGCGGAAAGCTGCGGCGAGGACCGGTTCGACCTCTGCCTCGTCGACGCCGCCGGCGCCGTCGTCGCCCGTCTCGGGCCGTTCTGCGAGGAGGAGGTCGTCGCGATCTGGCGGGACCTCGCCGCCCGCACCGGCTTGCCGCGGATGATCGTGCGCGAGGACGGCGTGCTCGCCACCGTGTCGGCGCAGGTCGGCCGGCTGATGCTCGGCAAGACCCGCATTCGGCGCCGGCACGGCTCGCTCGACGACCGCCGCCCGCGCTTCCTCGTGCGCCGCAAGACCGGCCGCCTCCCGGTCCGCCCGCAGATCCACCGCGGCGAGAACGAGATCATCGCCCGCTCGTGAGCGCTCAGCCCGGCCAGCCCTGGTTGATCGTATCGGCGGCGAGCCCCGCGAACAGGATGAGCCCGGCCCCGCGATTCGAGCGGAACAGGGCCAGCGCCTCCCGCCCGTCCCGCGCCTTGAGCCGCCAGACCTGCCGGCCGAGATGGCCCGCGAACGCGGCGACGCCCAGGAAACCGAGCAGTCCCGCCCCGGCCCCGTAGGCCGCCGCGCCGATCAGCAGCACGGCCGCCCCGTAGCAGGCCCCGACGGCGACCCGAAGCCGGCCGCCGAAGAACCGCGCCGACGAGCGGATGCCGGCGATCTCGTCGTCCTCGATGTCCTGCACCGCGTAGATCGTGTCGTAGCCGACCACCCAGGCGATCGTGCCGGCGTAGAGCAGCCAGGCCGGTGCGGCGAGCTGGTCGAGCAGGGCGGCCCAGCCCATCAGCGCCCCCCAGGAGAAGGCGAGGCCGAGCACCAGCTGCGGCATCGACATCACCCGCTTCATGAACGGGTAGATCGCCACGGGGATCAGCGAGCACAGCCCGACGCCGATGGCGAACGCATCGAACTGCATCAGGACGAGGAAGCCGACCAGCGCCTGGGCGGCGAGGAAGATGGCGGCGGCGCGCGTGCCGACCTGCCCCGAGGGCAGGGGCCGCGAGCGCGTGCGCTCGACCTGCGCGTCGAGGTCGCGATCGGCGATGTCGTTGTAGGTCGAGCCGGCCCCGCGCATCGCCACCGCGCCGACGAGGAACAGCAGCAGGTGGCGCGGATCGGGCCAGGGCAGGCCGGCGCGGGTGGCGGCCAGCGCCGTCGACCACCAGCACGGCAGCAGCAGCAGCCACCAGCCGATCGGCCGGTCGATGCGGGCGAGGCGCAGGTAAGGCCGGGCGGCCCGCGGGGCGAGCCGGTCGACCCAATGGCCGGTCACCGCGTCGGCGACGCGGGATTCCACCGCCTTCGCGGCATTCACGACCGGGGCCCGGACGGGATGAGGAACGGGTGGGAGGCGGGTCGCATCCGCCTCAGAGCGCGCCCTGCGGCATCTTGAACTGACCGGTCAAGCCCGGGCCGCCGAGGAGGCCGCCGCCGCCGCCGTTCTGGGCCTGAGCGCGGGCCTGAGCCTCCATCTTGGTCGCCTGGGCCGCGATGCCGCAGATCTTGGTGCGGATGCCCACCACCTTCGAGTGGTCGGCCTTGAAGCCTTCCGCGAACGAGTCGGGGATCGAGCACCACTCCTTGTTGGCGGCGATCCACTTCATGCCCTCGACGCCGTTGGACTGCAGCTTGCCGAACAGCGCGCAGGCCTCCTGCGGGGTCATCTTCTTCTTTCCGTTCGACGCCACGTTCGCCTTGGCGACGAGATCCTTGCGGGTCTGCAGCGTCGTCTGGATCGCGCCGCACTCGGCGGACTGGGCGAAGGCGGCCGTGCTGGCCAGGAAGCTGCCCGCGACGAGGGCGGCGGCCAGTCCGTAGGTCTTGTAGCGCATGGTCTCGTCTCCCTGGAGATCCGCCCCGGTCGCAGGCGATGCGCCGTCGGCATGGCGCGCAGCGTCGACGGATGTCGTCTTCGAGCCGGAGGTCGGCCGCGCTGCGGTACGGCCGGTCCGGAATGTCCGGGCTCCGCTTCGCCATAGGAATGTGGCGTCAATCGAGCCGCAAACGGGCCGGCTCCGACATGGCGGCGTAACGTTTCGAAAACCCGCGCCCGTGATGTTTCGGCAACATCGGCGCCGCCTCGCTCCGGCGTTGACAGCGGCGATCCAGCACGCGACGGAGCCCGGATGGCGGCCTACGACTTCACCGCGCCCCGTCTCCACGTGGCGCACGACCTCTTCGCGGGCGCGAACCTTCCCCTGGACCGGGCGCAGGCGAACTATCTGCTCAACGTCCTGCGCCGGCAGCCGGACGACTCGGTGCTGCTGTTCAACGGGCGGGACGGCGAGTGGCGGGCGAGCCTGGTGCCGTCGGGGCGCAAGAGCGCGCATCTGACCGTCGTCGACCGAGTACGGCCCCAGACCGCACCGCCCGACCTGCACTACCTGTTCGCGCCCCTGAAGAGCGCGCGGCTCGACTACCTCGCCCAGAAGGCGGTCGAGATGGGGGCGGGCACGATCCGGCCGGTCCTGACGCGCTACACGCAAGGCGACCGCCTCAACACCGAGCGCCTGCACGCCAACATGATCGAGGCGGCCGAGCAGTGCGGCATCCTCGCCGTGCCGGCCTTGATGGAAGCCGCGCGCCTGCCCGCGGCGCTCGCCGACCTCGCGCCGGAGCGGCTGCTGGTGTTCTGCGACGAGGACGCCGCGATCGCCGACCCCGTCGCCGCCCTGCGCCGGGCCGCGGATCCGGCGGGCCCCGTTCCGCTCGCAGTGCTGATCGGCCCGGAGGGCGGGTTCGCGCCGGAGGAGCGCGCGGCGATCCTGGCGCGGCCCAACTCCGTGGCGCTCTCCCTCGGGCCCCGCATCCTCCGGGCCGACACCGCCGCGGTCGCGGCGCTCGCCCTGATCCAGGCCGTACTCGGCGACGCGCGATGATAGCCCTGTCGGCGTGCGCCCGCGCACATCGACCGCGCGCGGCGCCTCCGACGCCCGACGATTGCCGGTCGAAGCGGGGCAGGGGCGCTCAAGGTCGCGTTGTCGGGTCCGGCGCCCTGGATTATGGACGACCCATCCCGGCGACGGGGCACGACCGCATCGCTCTTTTCCAGACGGCCGGCGCGCTTCCCGAGTTCAGCCCATGATTTCACGGCGAGGCAGCGCATGGCGCGCGATACGTCCGACACGACACCGCTCACCACGCGTGTCGAACTGATCGACTGGTTCGCGGCCGGCGAGAAGCCGCGCGAGAGCTTCGCGATCGGCACCGAGCACGAGAAGATTCCCTTCTACGTCGAGACGCGCGAACCGGTGCCGTATGAAGGCGAGCGCGGCATCCGCGCCCTGCTGGAAGGCGTCGGCCGCGAGACCGGCTGGGAGCCGATCCTCGATGCCGGCCACGTCATCGGCCTGTCGGCTGCGGAAGGCGGCGCGATCTCGATCGAGCCCGGCGGGCAGTTCGAACTCTCGGGCGCGCCGGTCGCCGACGTGCACGCCACCGCCCGCGAGCTCGACGAGCACCTGGCCGCGACGAAGCGCGTGGCGGACGGCCTCGGCATCGGCTTCCTCGACCTCGCGATGAGCCCGAAATGGTCGCGGGCCGAGACGCCGGTGATGCCCAAGAGCCGCTACAAGATCATGGCCGGCTACATGCCGAAGGTCGGATCGCTCGGCCTCGACATGATGCTGCGCACCGCCACCGTGCAGGTCAACGTCGACTTCGCGTCGGAAAGCGACATGACGCGGAAGCTCCGCGCCTCGCTCGCGCTGCAGCCGGTCGCGACCGCCCTGTTCGCCAACTCGCCCTTCACCGACGGGCGGCCGAACGGCTTCCTGTCGCGACGCTCCGAGATCTGGCGCGACACCGACGCCGACCGCACCGGGATGCTCGGCTTCGCCTTCGACGCAGGCTTCGGCTACGAGGGCTACGTCGACTGGCTGCTCGACATGCCGATGTACTTCGTCAAGCGCGGCGACACCTACCACGACGTCTCGGGCGCCTCGTTCCGCGACCTGATGGCCGGCAAGCTCGCCCAGTTGCCGGGCGAGTACGCCACGGTCTCCGACTGGGCCAACCACGCCTCCACCGCCTTTCCCGAGGTTCGGCTCAAGCGCTTCCTCGAGATGCGCGGCGCCGACGTCGGCGATGCCGGCATGATCGCAGCGCAGGCCGCGTTCTGGGTCGGCCTGCTCTACGACGAGGCGTCGCTCGATGCCGCCCTCGACCTCGTCTCGGGCTGGAGCGCGACCGACCGGGAGGCCCTGCGCGCCACCGTCCCGCGCCTGGGCCTCGCGACGCCGGTCGCGCGGCGCAGCCTGGGCG
>NZ_VRVH01000116.1:0-13403 GCF_008040095.1 Methylobacterium sp. WL6
GGCTCGCTCGCGTCCGCGCCGCGCCGCTCGACGGCAGGCGCCCCGCCGTGCCGGCATCGCAGCGATCGCCGCGAGTCGGCGCCCACATCGTTTCAGCGCAAGAGGATCCTTCGTGGACAACATCATCCAAGGCATCTCCGAGTTTCAGGACAAGGTCTTCCCGGGGCAGCAGGCGATGTACCAGCGGCTGGTCAGGGACGGGCAGCAGCCCAAGGCCCTGATCATCGCCTGCGCCGATTCCCGCGTCTCGCCCGAGCACATCACCCAGGCCGGCCCGGGCGAGCTGTTCGTCTGCCGCAACGCCGGCAACATCGTGCCGCCGTTCTCGACCGCCACCGGCGGCGTCTCCTCGGCGATCGAGTACGCCGTCGTGGCACTCGGCGTCCGCGACGTGGTGGTCTGCGGCCATTCCGATTGCGGCGCGATGAAGGGGCTGATGAGCCCCGAGGCCCTGGCGAGGATGCCCAACGTCGCCGCCTGGCTCCGGCACAGCCACGCGGCCGAGCGGATCGTCTGCGAGGCCTATCCCGCCGACATGGACCCGAAGGAGCGCCACCGGGCGCTCGCCCTGGAGAACGTGATCGTCCAGCTCGCGAACCTGCGCACCCACCCGAGCGTGGCCGCGGGCCTCGCCAAGGGCCAGCTGCGGCTGCACGGCTGGTTCTTCGAGATCGAGACCGGCATTCTGCTGGCCTATGACGGCGAGGCCGGCCGCTTCCTGCCGCTCGACGCCCTCGATTCCGCCGGCGACTTCCCCGTCGCCCAGGGCTCGGCCGTGCGCATGGCGGCGCCGGAATACGCGCCGCCGCAGGCGGCCGCGTAGGGGCCGGGCCGATGCGACCCACCCAAACGCCCCCCGCGCGCATCCTCCCGGCCTCCCTCGCGCGGGACCTGCCGGCCTCCTTCGTCGTGTTCCTCGTGGCGCTGCCGCTGTGCATGGGCATCGCCCTGGCCTCGGGTGTGCCGCCCGAGCGCGGGCTGATCACCGGGATCGTCGGCGGCATCGTCGTCGGACTGCTCGCGGGCTCGCCGCTGCAGGTCAGCGGGCCGGCGGCGGGGCTTGCCGTCATCGTGTTCGAGTTCGTGCGCCAGCACGGGCTCGGGATGCTCGGCCCGGTGCTCGTGCTCGCCGGCGCGGTCCAGGTCGCCTCCGGCGCGCTCCGGGTCGGAGGCTGGTTCCGCGCGATCTCGCCGGCGGTGGTGCACGGGATGCTCGCCGGCATCGGCCTGCTGATCGTGCTCGGCCAGGTCCACGTGCTCACCGACGCCCTGCCGCTGGCCTCGGGCCTCGACAACCTCGTGGCGATCCCGGCCGCGTTCTTCGACTTCGTCACGGGCGAGGGCAACCGCGTCGGCGCCGTCACGGTGGGCCTCGCCACCATCGCGGCGATGATCGCCTGGGAACGCCTGCGGCCGGCGCGGATGAGGATGGTGCCCGGCGCGCTGATCGGCGTCCTCGCCGGCACCGCGGTCGCCGGGCTCGGCGGCCTCGCGGTCAAGCGGATCGAGGTCCCGGACGCGATCCTGTCCACCCTGTCGATGCCGGGGGCGGCGGAGTGGGGCCGGCTGCTCGAGCCGACGATGATCGTGATGGCGTTGACCATCGCCGCCGTCGCCAGCGCCGAGAGCCTGCTGTCGGCGGCCGCCGTCGACCGGATGCACGACGGGCCGCGCACGCAGTACAACCGCGAGCTCGGCGCGCAGGGCGTCGGCAACCTGATCTGCGGCCTGATCGGCAGCCTGCCGATGACCGGGGTGATCGTGCGCTCCTCGGCCAACGTCCAGGCCGGCGCGGCGACGCGGGCCTCGACGGTGATGCACGGGACGTGGATCCTCGCCTTCCTGCTCGCCCTCCCCTGGGTGCTGAAGCTGGTGCCGACGGCCGCGCTCGCCGGCATCCTGGTGGTCACCGGCTGGCGCCTGATCGGGGCCCACCACGCCGTCCACCTGCACGCGCGCTACGGCTGGCTCACCGCCGCGATCTGGCTCGCGACGATGGTGATGGTGGTGGCCACCGACCTGCTCACCGGCGTGCTGGTCGGGCTCGGGCTCAGCCTGCTCCAGGTCATTCCTACGCTGCGCAAGGGCCGCCTGCGGATCGAGCACGCGGCGGCGACGGAGGTGGCGGGGGTGCCGGAACTGCGCCTCTCGGGCTCGGCCACCTTCCTGCAGCTCCCGCACCTCACCGAGGCGCTGGAGCGGACCCCCGAGGGCGGCGAGGTCCGCCTCGGGACGAAGGACCTCGCCCACATCGACCACACCTGCCTGGAGATGATCGGGGACTGGGCGGGACGGCGCGCCGCCTCGGGCACGCGGGTGTCGGTCGTCGGCGGGTTCGGCCGGCCGCACGAGAAGCTCGTCGCGGCCGTGGCGGCACCGTCCAAGGACTGAGCGGCGGACACGCGGGAACGAGGGGACGGAACGACGGGGCCGGCATCGCGCGAGCGGTGCCGGCTCATCGCGTGCCCGAGCCCGCGCGTTCCGGCCTTACGCGTCCGCCGGGACGGCGGCATCCGCGATCGCGAAGAGGGGTGGCTGCAGGGCCCCCGCCTCCGCCACCGGCACCGCCCGCGCCCCGTCCGGGAGGGCGGGCCCCAGAAGGCGCAGGAAATCCTCGGAGGCGGCGACGTCGAGATCGGCCGCCTTGGCGCGGGTCTCGAGGCGGGCGAGGGTGTTCATCGCCGGGCCGAGCACGGTGTACTCGGCGCGCAGCCCATCGTCGAAGACGCCGACGAGGAGGTCGCCGGCATGGAGCGCGACGACGACGCGGAGCGGGAAGTCGCCGGCCTCGGCGCGGGTGCGGTTCAGGGCGGACAGCCGGGTGCGGATCGCGCGGGCGCAGGCCAGCGCGCCGCGGGCCTGCGCCACCGGGCCGCCGACCACGAACTGCGCCAGCACGGCGTCGCCTACATACTTGTCGACGATGCCGTCGTGCTCGGTCACGGCCGCATGCGCCAGGGCGCGGATGGCGAGCAGCGCGCGCACCATCGCCTCGGGCGGGTGCTCGCGGCTCAGGCGCGAGAACCCGCGGACGTCGAGGGCCAGCAGGCAGGCATGGCGCCGGCGTGCCGTTCCGAGGTCGCCGTCGCGGGCGAGCTCGGTCGCGACGCCGTCGGGAACGAAGCGGGCGAGCTGCGTGCGCTCGTGCTCGAGGCGCACGGCCTCGCCGGCGGCGTGGCGCAGGCGCGCGACCCCGTCGACCACCACGACGCTCGCGGCCAGGAAGGTCAGCAGCCCCGGCACCTGCTCGCCGAGATCGACATGCGGGCCGAGGAAGCCGGCCGGGTTGACGAGGCCGACGAGGATCGCGGCGCCCCAGGCGAAGACGACCGTGCCGGAGAACAGGGCCGCGTGCCACACGCGCATGCTGAGCGCGGTCTGCAGCAGCAGCAGGAAGGCCGGCAGCCGGCTCACCGCGTCGGCGGCCCCGCCATCGTCGGCGGCGCCCGCCAGCATGTGCTCGACGAGGACGTAGATCGCCAGCCCGGCGTTCAGCCCGGTGCCGGCCCAGGCGAAGCCTTCCGCGTGGCGCCCCTCCCCGCGCTCGGCCCGGCCGAACCAGACCGAGCCCGCCGCATAGAGGCCGAGGATGAACCAGTGGCTCAGCGCGTGCAGCGAGCCGTCGTAGACCTGCGCCGCCATCAGCAGCACGAGCACGATCACCACGCGCAGGACCAGCAGGCGGCCGCCGGTGGCGCGCTGCATCAGCCGCAGGACGGTGTTCTGGTCCTGCGCGCGCTGTGCGGCCCTGTCGTCGAGCATGAGGCGGGTGCCCGCGCGGGTCGGGACTACCCGGCCCGGCTGAGCCGGCGGGCGCCGCCGAAGCGGTTGAGGAAGCGCGGCTCCTTCTCCGGCGCGATCCGGATGGCGAGGTGCAGCGTGCCGCCCTCCTCCATGCGCCGGTCGAGCACCTCGGCGTTCTCGTAGAGCCAGTGCAGGGCCGCGCCCTCCTCGGGGCCGAGGATGACCGCGAAGGTCGAGCGCGCGCGGGCGATGCGCGCCTCGATCCGCGCGGTCAGCGCCGACAGCCCCTCCCCCGTCAGCGACGAGACCAGCACCGGTGCGGCGCCGTCGCGGTCGTTGCGGTCGTGGGCCGAGAGGTTGGCGAGGCGCGTGCGCTCGCCCTCGTCGAGCAGGTCCGCCTTGTTCCAGACCTCGATGATCCGGTCGGCCGACATCTCGATTCCGAGCTCGCCCAGCACCGTGCCGACATCCTCGGCCTGCGCCTCGGAATCGACGTGGGCGACGTCGCGCACGTGGAGCAGGATGTCGGCCTCGATCACGTCTTCCAGCGTGGCGCGGAAGGCGGCGATCAGGGCGGTCGGCAGGTCGGAGATGAAGCCGACGGTGTCGGACAGGATCACGGTCTCGCCGTGCGGCAGCTTGGTGGCGCGGGCGGTGGGGTCGAGGGTGGCGAACAGCATGTCCTGCGCCACCACCTGCGCCTTGGTCAGGGCGTTGAACAGCGTCGACTTGCCGGCATTGGTGTAGCCGACCAGCGCCACGATCGGGTAGGGCACGCGCGCCCGGCTTTGCCGGTGCAGGCCGCGGGTGCGGGTGACGGCGTCGAGGTCGCGCTCGATCCGCGTCATGCGCTCCTGGATCATGCGCCGGTCGGCCTCGATCTGGGTCTCGCCGGGGCCGCCGAGGAAGCCGAAGCCGCCGCGCTGGCGCTCCAGGTGGGTCCAGGACCGCACCAGCCGCGACTTCTGGTAGGCGAGGTGGGCGTGCTCGACCTGGAGCGTGCCCTCGCGCGTCGAGGCGCGGCGGCCGAAGATCTCGAGGATCAGGCCGGTACGGTCGATGACCTTGGCGCCGAATTCCTTCTCGAGGTTGCGCTGCTGCACCGGCGACAGGGCGCAATCCATCACCACGAGGCCGATCTCGCTCGCCTTGATCAGGCCGGCGATCTCCTCGACGCGGCCCTTGCCGAGATAGGTCGAGGGCCGGATGCGGGCGAGGCTGAGCGGGATCGCCTCGACCACGTCGAGCTCGATCGCGGCGGCCAGCCCCACCGCCTCCTCCAGCCGCGCCTGCGTCGAGCGCGAGACCGGCGCCGGCCCGTGCGGCGACGCGGCCGCGGTGCGGCTGAGGTAGGGACCGATGACGAGGGTGTGGGTCGCGGCGGCGATCTCGCCTTCCGGCGCGGCCATCGCCTGCAGTCGGGCCTCGCCGGAGGTCAGCGTCTCGGTCATGGAATCCTTGAGCCGCCGCCCGTCGGGGCGGCGGCGTGATGCGTTTCGGAACCCCTCAGATGGGGCTGAGCGGCCGGCGAACCAAGATGGCGCGGAGCACGCTCGCGCGGACCGGGGGCCGGCCGCGCGTCAGGAGCGCCCGGTCACGCCTTCTCGGGGGCGGTCTCGTCCGGCTCGAACAGCTGCACGGGATGGCCCGGCATGATCGTCGAGATCGCGTGCTTGTAGACGAGCTGGGAATGGCCGTCGCGGCGAAGCAGCACGCAGAAGTTGTCGAACCAGGTCACCACGCCCTGCAGCTTGACGCCGTTGACGAGGAAGATCGTCAACGGAATCTTGTTCTTGCGGACATGGTTGAGGAAGGTGTCTTGCAGGTTCTGTGCGCGTTCGGCCGCCATCTTCTTGTCCTTTGTTGTCTTGGCGCCCGCCTTCGGGAGCGGGTTTTCGTTCTATCCGCGGCATCGATCCTGCCGCCGCAGCGCTGGTCTTGAGGAGCCCGCCGCGGAGCGGAATCGTGCATTACAGGTTCAATTCCGGCGCCGATGCAAGACCCGAACCGGCTCCGCACGCGACGAACGGGGGTTGCTTCTCACCGCTTCCGTCATCCGCCCGCAAGGCGCTCAGGGGCCGATCCCCAGGGACTTCAGCTTGCGGTGCAGGGCCGAGCGCTCCATGCCGATGAATTCGGCGGTCCGGGAAATGTTTCCCGAGAAGCGGGCGATCTGCGCCACGAGGTATTCGCGCTCGAAGATCTCGCGCGCCTCGCGCAGCGCCAGGCTCATCAGCTTCTCGCCGCCGGCGCCGTTTGGGGTCGTCGGCACCAGGGCGCCGATCTCGGAGGGCAGCATCTCCGAGGTGATCTCCTGGTCCGGGTCGGCCTGCGTCAGGATCATCAGCCGCTCGACGTTGTTCTTGAGCTGGCGCACGTTGCCCGGCCAGTTGTGCGACTGCAGCACCGCCATCGCGTCCTGCCCGATGACCCGGCGCGGCAGCCCGGTCTGGGCCGAGATGTTGTCCATGAAGAACTGGATCAGCTCCGGCACGTCCTCGCGGCGCTCCGAGAGCGAGGGCACGCGGATCGGCACCACCGAGAGCCGGTGGAACAGGTCCTCGCGGAAGCGCCCGGCGGCGATCTCCTCGGCGAGGTCGCGGGAGGAGGACGAGATGATGCGGACGTCAACGTGGACGCGGGTGGTGCCGCCGACGCGCTGGAAGTTCTGGTCGACGAGGACGCGCAGGATCCGGCCTTGCGTCTCGCGCGGCATGTCGGCGACCTCGTCGAGGTAGAGGGTGCCGCCATGCGCCTCCTCCAGCGCGCCGACCCGCCTCCCCTGCTCGCCGCCGGCCTCGACCCCGAACAGCTCCGATTCCATCGTCTCCGGCAGGATCGCGGCCGCGTTGAGCAGCACGAACGGCCCGCTCGCCCGGGCCGAGGCCTTGTGCAGGCCGCGCGCGGCGAGCTCCTTGCCGGAGCCCAGCGCCCCGGTGATCATCACCCGGGCGTTGGTCGGGGCGACGCGGTCCAGCGTCTGGCGCAGCTGGTTGATCGCCACCGAGCCGCCGACGATGCGGTTGGCGGTGCCGGAGCGCGCGGTGAGGTCGCGGACCTCGCGCCGCAGGCGCGAGGCCTCGAGCGCGCGCTCGGCCACCAGGATCAGCCGGTCGGCCTTGAACGGCTTCTCGATGAAGTCGTAGGCGCCCGCCTTGATCGCCGAGACCGCGGTCTCGATGTTGCCGTGGCCCGAGATCATCACCACCGGCAGGTCCGGGTGGGACGCCTTGATCAGGTCGAGCACCTGCAGGCCGTCGAGGCGCGAGCCCTGCAGCCAGATGTCGAGGAAGACGAGGTGGGGGCGGCGCGCCTCGATCGCGGCGAGTGCCTCGTCGGAGCTGCCCGCGGTGCGCGAGCGGTGGCCTTCGTCGTCGAGGATGCCGGCGACCAGGTCGCGGATGTCGGCCTCGTCGTCGACCACCAGGATATCGGCGCTCATGGCTGCATCTCCGCAATCTCTCGGGGGGCCGTCGTCGCGGCGCCCTTCTCGTCAGGGTTGGGGCGGGCCGGGCCCGCGACCGCGTCGTCCGCGGGCGACAGCGCGCGGGGCACGCGCATGCGCACCTGGCCGCCGCGGCCGGCGGGGTTGTCGTTCAGCTCGATCCCGCCGCCGTGCTCTTCCAGCACCTTGCTCACGATCGCCAGCCCGAGGCCGGTGCCGCCCTCGCGGGTCGTCATGTAGGGCTCCAGCAGGCGCTGGCGCCCCTCGACGGGAAATCCCTTGCCGTTGTCGGTCACCGCGATCGTGGCGAAGCCCTCCTCGACGGTGAGGCTCAAGCCGATCTTGCCCTTGCCGAGCTCGGCCTCCGGCACCTCGGCCACCGCCTCGACGGCGTTCTTGAGGATGTTGGTGATCACCTGGCTCAGCAGGCGGATGTCGAAGGCCGCGGTGATCTTCTCGGCCTCCGCCGTGCCGGTGCCGCCGAGGCCGTGCGCGGTGAAGGCGAAGTCGATGTCGGGGTGCGCCACCCGCATCATGAACAGGTTCTGCTTGGCGATCTCGGTGAGGTCGTTCTCGGCGATCGCGGGCTTGGGCATCCGGGCGAAGGAGGAGAACTCGTCGACCATGCGCTTGATCTCGTCGACCTGGCGGATGATCGTCGCGGTGCACTGGTCGAACACCTCCTTGTCGGCGGTGATGACCTTGCCGTACTTGCGCCGGATGCGCTCGGCCGAGAGCTGGATCGGGGTCAGCGGGTTCTTGATCTCGTGGGCGATGCGGCGCGCGACGTCCGCCCAGGCGGAGGTGCGCTGGGCCGAGACGAGGTCGGTGATGTCGTCGGCGGTCACCACGAAGCCGCGCGCGCCGCCCTGCGCCTGCTCGCTGGTGACCCGCACCGCGATGGTGCGCTCGCGCCCGCCCCGCGTGAGCTGGATCTGGTGCGCCTGCGCGCGCTGGCGCCCCTCGGCGCCGGGCAGGAGCGGGGCGAGCTCCGGCACCGCGTCGGACAGGCGCTGGCCGACGAGCGCGCCGTCGGCGAGATCGAGCATCCGCTCGGCGGCCGGGTTCGCGATGGTGACGAAGCCAGCGGCATCGACGCCGACGACGCCGGGCGAGACCCCCGACAGCACGGCCTCGGTGAAGCGCCGGCGGCGGTCGATCAGGTCGCTCGCCGCGGTCAGCCCGGCATGCTGGCGGCGCAGCTCCTGCGTCATCTTGTTGAAGCTCTCGCCGAGATGAGCGAGGTCGCCGTCGGTCTTCCGCGCCGGAACTTGAGCGTAGAAGTTGCCCGAGGCGACCTGGTCGGCGGCGTTGATCAGGCGGCGGATCGGGGCGACGAAGCGGTTGGCGAAGTTCATCCCGAACCACACCGCCGAGAGCAGCGCGATCAGCGCGATCAGCACGAAGATCGAGGCGAAGGTCACCTGGATCGAGGTGCGCAGCGAATCGTAGGTGAGGTACTCGGCCGCCGCCGCGCGCGACACGCCGGGGAAGTCGATGGCGAGCTGGTTGACCTCGCGCTGCACCAGCAGCACCGCGTCGTCGTAGGCCGGCATCCGGAACATCGCCGCGAAGACGCGGCCCTCGGTCGGCAGCAGGCAGATCGGGTCGCTGGACTTGGCCGCGTCCTCGAAGGCGGCGGCCGAGGGCAGGCGCGTCGTCTTGAGCACGTCGATCTTGGCGCGCGCCACCACCTCGTTCGGCCCGCGCATGATCTGGGCGACCGGCAGGCCGAGATTGGTCGCGCGGGTGGTGAGGAAGCCCTCGAACCAGTCGCGGTTGACGTCGAAGTTCGGCCGCGCCCGGGTCAGGTCGTCGTTGAGGATGCGGATCTCGCGCGCCAGCGACTGGCACTGGTTCTCCTGGTAGGCGTCGGCCACCTCGACGGATTTCAGCACCACGTCGCGGACCCGGTCGGTGAAGCCGAGGGAGAGGCCGCGGTCGATCGTCACCGAGGCGACGACGGCCAGCAGGCAGGTCGGCAGGATCGCGATCAGCGAGAACAGGCCGACGATGCGGGTGTGGAGCCGGGCCACCGCCGCGTTGGCGCGCCGCGCATGCAGGAAGACCCGCGCCTCCCAGGCGATGATCACCGCGAGCCCGAGCACCAGGGCGACGTTGATGGCGAGGAGGGTGACGCCGATCGTCGGCGTCGGCGTCACGCGGATGACGCCGGCCAGCACCAGGAAGGTGGCGATCGCCGAGATCAGGGCGGTGACGACCACCCCGGCGCCGATCCAGCCGGGCCCGCGCGGCCCCGCCCGCAGCGCGTCGGGGACGGAGGCACCGCCCTCGTCGGGCCTCGCCGACGGGGCCTCCGAAGTCCTGGATCGCAGAAACGGCATGGCTGATGCAGAGCCACCACAGTGTGGCGAAATTATTACGAATCGGGCATTCGCCCGGTCGCGCCGCGCGCTCGGCGCTCCGGCCGCGACGCTTCGGCCTCCGCGCGCGCTTGGACCCCGGGCCGGACGATGCTATCCCGGTCGGCGGAGGCGAACGGGGTCTGGTGGCCCTCCTGGTCTTCAAAACCAGTGGTACGCCCAAAGCGTACGGTGGGTTCGATTCCCATCCGCTTCCGCCAACCGCCCTCCCCCGTATCGATCCACGCGCCCCTCCGGACGGGGCTCGCGCCTTGGTGCGGACGGCCGTCGCGGCTAGGACGCGACGGACCTGTCCCGGACGCGGTTTTCCTGATGTTCTCGACCCTGATGGTCGTGCTGCCGATCTTCGCGCTGATCTTCGCGGGGTGGCTGGTGCGGCGGCTCGACGTGCTCGGCGACGGCGCCACGGCGGAGCTCAACCGCTACGTCGTCTACCTGGCGCTGCCGGCGCTGCTCTTCGACGTGATCGCCCACACCCATGCCGCCGAGATCTGGCAGCCCGGCTTCATCGCGGTGTTCGGCCTGAGCAGCGTGATCGTCTTCGCCGCCACCGTGACGTTCCGCCTGCGCCGGCCGCTGCCGCTTGCGGACGCGGCGATCGACGGCCTCAACGCGGCCTACGCCAACACCGGGTTCATGGGCTTTCCCCTGGCGCTGGTGGCGCTCGGCCCGGCGGCGCTGGCGCCGACCACCATCGCCGCGATCATGACCGTCTGCGTGGTGTTCGCGCTCGCCATCGTCCTGATCGAGATCGGGCTTCAGGCCGAGGGGCGGCGCTCCGACCTGGCCCTGAAGGTCGCCCGCTCGCTCGTGCGCAACCCGCTGCTGATCGCGCCCGCCCTCGGCGCGCTGGTCCCGCTCTCGGGCGCGGCCGTGCCGCTTCCCGCCGAGACCTTCCTGAAGCTGCTCGGCGGCTCGGCCGCCCCGTGCGCGCTCGTCGCGCTCGGCTTGTTCCTCGCCCGCCCGAGGGTGTCGGACGAACGCCCGGTCGCCGCGACCGCCCTGCTCGTCGGGCTCAAGCTCGTGGCGCATCCGCTGCTGGCCTACGGCCTCGCGCGTGCCTTCGGCCTGCCGCCGCTGCTGCTGCACACCGCCGTGCTGATGGCGGCTTTGCCGACCGGGACCGGACCGTTCATGCTCGCCGAGTTCTACCGGCGCGAGGCCGCCGTGACCTCGAACGTCGTGCTGGTCTCGACGATCGTCTCGATCCTCACCGTCTCGGGCTACCTCGCCGCCATCCGCTGACCGGGGGATACGGCTGTGGCCGCACCGCAACGCCCGGGGCGCGAGCGGCGCCACGGTTCGATTCCTGTCTTGTTATTGTGTTACATCCGCATAATGAAACATTATAACATGATGTGACGAGGCGTGATGCGAAGCGGGCAAGCGAGATTCCGGGCGACGCTGTTGGGACTGAGCCTGGGCCTGCTGCCGGGTGCGGCGCGGGCGCAGGACGCGGTCGCCCTGTCCGAGCTCAGCGTCACCACGGCGAGCCCGATCCAGCCCGGGCCGAAGGCGGCGCCCGAGGCGAGCCTGCCGGCGGGCATCCTGCCGGTGGCCGTCGACACCTTCTCGCCGGTGACGGTGGTGACGCGCGACCAGATCGCCCGCGAGCAGCCGCGCACGCTCGGTGACGCGCTGATGGACCGGCCTGGCATCTCGGCCTCGACCTACGCGCCGGGCGCGGCCAGCCGGCCGATCATCCGCGGCCTCGACAACAGCCGGGTGCGGATCCAGGAGAACGGCGTCGGCATCCAGGACGTCTCGGAGCTCGGCGAGGACCACGGCGTGCCGATCAACCCGCTGGTCTCCGACCGGATCGAGGTGATCCGCGGGCCCGCGACCCTGCGCTACGGCAGCCAGGCGATCGGCGGCGTGGTCTCCTCCGAGAACAACCGCGTGCCGACCTTCATCCCGCCGCGCGGCTATGCCGGCCAGGTCACCACCGGCTATTCCAGCGTCGACAACGGTCGGCTCGTGGCCGGCACCGTCGATGCGGGCTCGGAGAACGTCGCGGTCCATGCCGACGGCTTCCGGACCGGCGCCGACAGCTACGACACGCCCGCCGGCATCCAGGCCAACTCCGCCAACCGCTCGCAGGGCGGCGCGGTCGGCATGTCGGTGATCGGCGACCGCGGCTTCGTCGGGATCTCGTACAGCCACTACGACGCGCTCTACCAGATCCCCGGCGGCGAGGCGGCCGAGAGCCGCACGCGCCTGAACCCGAACCAGGACCGGGTGCTGGCGCGCGGCGAAGTTCGGCCGCTCGAGGGACCGTTCGAGGTGATCCGGTTCTGGGCCGGGGGCTCGGTCTACAAGCACCAGGAGATCGGCCTCGGCGAGGACGGGCTCGACGGGGTGCAGGCGACCTTCAAGAACCGCGAGGCCGAGGGCCGCGTCGAGCTGCAGCACGTGCCGGTCTTCACCGCCCTCGGCACGCTGACCGGGGCGCTCGGGCTCCAGGCCGGGCGGCGCGAGATCGGGACCTCGGGCGAGGCCGGCACCCTGCTGGCACCGACCGATTCCCGCTCGAACGCCGTCTACCTGTTCGAGGAGCTGAACGTCGGCCACGGCCTGCGCTTCCAGGCCGCCGGGCGGATCGAGGGCGACCGCTCCACCGGCACGGCGACGCAGTTCCCGGGGAGCTACCTGCCGGTCGAGGGCGAGGATCCGCTCGCCTTCGGGCGGCGGCGCAAGTTCGCCCCCAAGAGCCTCAGCTTCGGCGCCCTGCAGGACCTGCCCTACGGCTTCGTCGCGAGCCTGAACGGGTCCTACGTCGAGCGCGCGCCCACCGCCTTCGAGCTGTACTCGCGCGGGGCGCACGACGCGACCGCGACCTTCGAGATCGGCGATCCCGACCTCAAGAAGGAGCGGGCGCGCACCGTCGAGGCCAGCATCCGCCGGGCGGAAGGTCCGCTGCGCCTCGACGCGACGGGCTACTACACCCGCTACACCGGCTTCATCTACAAGCGCGAGACCGGCACCCGCTGCGGCGACGACTTCGCCTCCTGCGGCTCCGACGACGCACTGCAGCAGATCGTCTACTCCCAGCGCAACGCCACCTTCTACGGTGCCGAGATCGGCGCGCAGCTCGACCTGATCCCGGTGGGCGACGGCTGGGCCGGCCTCGAGGCGCAGTACGACTTCGTCCGCGCGCAGTTCGACGACGACACCTACGTGCCGCGGATCCCGCCCCACCGGGTCGGCGGCGGCGCGTTCGTGCGGGCGGACGGCTGGTACGCCCGCGTCTTCCTGCTGCACGCCTTCGCCCACACCGAGGTCGCGCCGCTGGAGACGACAACGCCCGGCTTCGACGACCTGCGCGCCGAGGTGAGCTACACCAAGCCCCTCGACCCGGCGGTCTACGGCGCGAGCGCGGTGACGCTCGGCCTTGCCGGCCGCAACCTGCTCGACGACCGCATCCGCAACTCGGCCTCGTTCAAGAAGGACGAGATCCTGCTCGCCGGGCGCAACGTCCGGATCTTCCTGACCGCGCGGTTCTGACCCGCTCAGGAACCCGCGGCCTCAGCCGTGGCAGGCGCAGCCCGAATGGCCGCAGCCGGCATGGTCCGGGTGGCCGGCGGCGCAGTCCTCGCAGCAGAAGGTCTTGCCCGCGCGCGCGATGCCATGGCCCGGCGCGACCTCGCAGACGCAGTCGGGGCAGGCGCAGGGGACGGTCTCGGAGTCGGTCGGTGCCATCGGTCTCGCGTCCTGATCCGCGCCTCGGAATGCGGCCGGGACCGGAACGTTACAACCGGCGCGTGCATCCGGTCCAGGACGCGAGCGCAGCCGGGCCCGGTCGCGAACGCGCTCCCGGCGCCGTCCCCGGC
>NZ_VRVH01000117.1:0-13400 GCF_008040095.1 Methylobacterium sp. WL6
GCCACCGTCGGGCTCGTCGGCGGGACCTCCGGCCCACGCTGGCCGCGCGCCGGACGGGCGTTAGATGCCGGAATGCGCACGCGGCGATGCGCCGGACTCCATGAATGGCGCGGGAGAACCTGAACGACCTGCTCGCCTTCGTCGCGGTCGCGCGCGCGCGGAGCTTCACCCGGGCGGCGGCGCAGCTCGGCCTGTCGCAGCCCGCGCTCAGCCAGACCATCCGCGGGCTCGAGGCGCGTTTGGGCCTGAGGCTGCTGACGCGCACCACGCGCAGCGTCGCGCCGACCGAGGCGGGCGAGCGGCTGATCCGGTCCGTCGGGCCCCGGCTCGCGGAGATCGAGGCCGGCCTGGTCGCGGTGACGGACCTGCGCGAGACGCCGGCCGGCACCGTGCGGATCAACGCCGACGAGCACGCGGTCGCGGCGGTGCTGTGGCCGGCGCTGCGGAGGGTGCTGCCCGGGTACCCGGACATCCAGGTGGAGCTGGTCACCGACTTCGCCCTGACCGACATCGTCGCCGGGCGCTTCGACGCCGGGGTGCGGCTCGGCGAGGTGGTGGCCAAGGACATGGTCTCCGTCCCGATCGGGCCGGACATGCGCATGGCGGCGGTCGCCGCGCCGGCCTACCTCGCGCGCCGGCCTGCGCCGCGGACGCCGCAGGACCTGACCGGCCACGCCTGCATCAACCTGCGCCTGCCGACCCATGGCGGCCTGTACGCCTGGGAGTTCGCGGCCAACGGGCGCGAGGTCCGGGTTCGCGTGGACGGGCAGGTCGTGTTCAACACGGTGAGCATGATCCAGCGCGCCGCCCTGGACGGGTTCGGCATCGCCTACCTGCCGCAGGATCAGGTGCAGCCCCATCTCGACAGCGCGGCGCTGACCTGGGTGCTGAAGGATTGGAGCCCGCCCTTCCCGGGCTACCACCTGTACTATCCGAGCCGCAGGCAGCCCGCGGCGGCGCTCGCGGTGCTGATCGAGGCCCTGCGCTACCGAGGCTGACCGATGCGGGATCCGCGCCGGGGGGGCCGGGGCCGCGCACGCCGTGGCCACGCGTGCGTGAGCGCCCGATCCGCCCCGCCGGCCCGCGTCAGGCGCCGGCGGGATCGGGATAGCCGGTCAGGTCCGGCTCCTTGGCGCGGCCGGTGGACAGCTTCGAGGCCAGGCGGCGGAGGCCCGGCCGGCTGGCGATGCGCAGCACGCGGTGGAGCAGGCTGATGCCGAGCCGGCTGTTCGGGTTCATCAGCTTCGGCGCGATCTTGGGCACGCCCTGCCCGTCCTCGACCATCGGGCGCATGGCGCGCTCGTAGGCGGCGAAGGCCGCGGCGACGTCGTCGCCGCGGGCGAGCTCGGCGGCGAGGACGTAGGCGCCGGTGACGGCCAGCGTCGTGCCGATGCCGGCGAGCGGCGTGGCGCACCAGGCCGCGTCGCCGGTCACCGCCACGCGGCCGCTGGACCAGCGCCGCATTCGCACCTGGCGCAGGACGTCGAAGTAGAAGTCCGCGGTGGCCTCCATCCCGGAAAGGACGCGCACCGCCTGCCAGCCCGCATCGGAGAAGCGCTGCCGCAGGTAGGCCTTCTGCCGGTCGGCGCCCCAATCCTGCTCGCCGCCCGGCGGCTGCCGCAGCGTGAGCATCGCGCGGGTGGTGCCGTGCTGGTCGGGGCGCAGGGAGATGCCGCGGCCGCCGGGCGCGTTGAACCACCGCCACATCCGGTCGTCGTCCGCGGTCCGCGGGATGGTGAAGTAGGCGATGGCGAGATCCATCCAGCGCGGGTCGGCCTCGCCGGGGAACACGAGCTCGCGCGTCGTCGAGCCGACGCCCTCGGCGACGAGGACGGCGTCGTAGCGCTCGCTCGCCCCGGAGGCGAAGGTCACCGTCGCGGCCTCCGCTCCGTCGTCGATCCGGGTCACGCGATCCCCGAAGCGGTAGGTCGCGCGCTCCCGGGCCGGCTCGTAGAGGAGCCGCGCGAGGTCGCCGCGCAGGATCTCCATCTCGGCGGTGGGGCCGTCGCCGAGGCTGGCATCCATGGTGAAGGCCGCGACCGCCCGGCCCCGCCCGTCGACCCAGGCGGTGCCCTGCTCGCCGGTGCCCCGGGCGAGCGCCGCCTGCTCCAGGCCCATGCGGCGCAGGACCTCGCGCCCGACCCCGCGGACGTCGACGTTCTGGCCGCCGTCGCGGAAGCCCGGCGCCCGCTCGACGACGGTGACGTCGAAGCCGTGGCGGCCGAGCCACCAGGCCGCGGTGTTTCCGGCGACGCTCGCGCCGGTGATGAGGATGCGACGGGGCATGCGGGACGGGTCTCCGGGTGATCCGGCCCGCGCGGAGCCGGTCGCGGCCACGCCGCGCGGCAGGATCTGCGCGAGCGCCGTGATCGAGGGGCGGGGCCCGCGCGTCAGGCCCCCGGCGAGGCCGCCCGGGTGACCGCCCGGCGCAGGGTGCGGGACAGGTCCTCGACCGAGTACGGCTTCTTCAGGAGCGGGAAGCCGTGGGTGCCCTGCTCGGCGAGCACGTGGCTGTAGCCGGAGGCGAGGACGACCGGCAGGCCGGTGTGGCGGTGGCGGATCTCCCGCGCCATGTCGATGCCGTTCATCCCGGGCATCACTACGTCGGAGAACACCACGTCGAAGCGCGGCGACGCGGACAGGACGGCGAGGGCCTCCTCGGCGCTCATCGCCCACACGGTCTCGTAGCCGAGCTCGCGCAGGGCCTGGGTGGCGAAGGAGCCGACCTCCTGGTTGTCCTCGACCACGAGGACGCGGGTGCCGTGCCCGTCGGCCAGGGGCTCGGGCTCGCCGTCCTCCTCGATCGCCACGGATCGCCCGACCTCGCGGGGCAGGTAGAGCGTGAAGGTGGTGCCCCGGCCGAGCGTGCTCTCGACCAGCACCTCGCCGCCCGACTGCTTGGCGAAGCCGAACACCTGCGACAGGCCGAGCCCGGTGCCCTGGCCGACGCCCTTGGTGGTGTAGAACGGCTCGAAGATCCGATCGAGATCGGCCGCCGCGATGCCGGTCCCGGTGTCGCGGACCGAGACGGCGACGAAGTCGCCGGGGATGCGGGGATGGGCCCGCACCGCCGGGATCGCCGAGGCGCGGCGCACGCCGATGTCGAGGCGGCCCTCGCCGTCCATGGCGTCGCGCGCGTTGATGGCCATGTTCACCAGGGCCGTGTCGAACTGGCTCGGGTCGGCGTCGATCAGGTAGGGCACCTCGTTCCCGCGACCGTCCCGGTTCGCGGCCACGTCGGTGACGACCCGGATGCGGGCGCCGGTGAGCGTGCCGACCATGTCGGCGACCGAGGCGACGCTGCGGCCGACGTCGAACACCTCCGGGGTCAGGGATTGGCGCCGGGCGAAGGCGAGGAGCTGGCCGGTGAGCTTGGCGGCGCGGGTGACGGTGTCGGAGATCGCGCCGATGTAGCGCTGCCGGCGCTCCTCCGGCAGGTCGGGGCGCTTGAGCAGGTCGGTCGAGGACCGGATCACCGTCAGCAGGTTGTTGAAGTCGTGCGCGACGCCGCCGGTGAGCTGGCCGACCGCTTCCAGCTTCTGCGACTGCCGGAGCTGCTCCTCCAGGGCGCGGCGCTCGGTGACGTCGCGGCCGGCGGCGTAGAAGTGGTCCTCCTGCGGGATGGCGTTCCACGACACCCAGCGGAAGTCGCCGTCCGCCGTGAGCATGCGCACGTCGAGGCTGTCGAGGACCTGGCCTTCCCGCAGCAGCTCGAACGCCGCGGTCGCGGCCGCCCTGTCCTCGGGGTGGACGTAGTCGCTGAAGGACGTGCGCACGAGATCGAAGGCCGACCAGCCCAGCATCTCGTGCCAGGCCGGGTTGACCGAGCGGTAGAGGCCGTCGAAGCCGCAGACAACGAGGAGGTCGCGGCTCGCCCGCCACACCAAGTCGCGCTCCGTGGTCCGGTCGCGGGCGGTGTCGCGCAGCACGCTCTCGGCCTTCTGCCGGTCGGTGACGTCGTTGAACAGCAGGGCGACCCGGTGCTGCACCGGATCGCCGATGCGCAGGGCCTGGACCTCGAACCAGCGCCCGAGCGCGACGACGCCGCTCTCGAAGCGGACGGCCCGGCCCGTCATCGCGACCTGCCCGTAGGTGTCGAGCCAGCTGCGCTCGAGGTCGGGCACCACCTCGCTCACCCACTTGCCGACCACGTCGTCGAGACCGGTGTGGCGCGAGAAGGCCGGATTCGCTTCGACGAAGCGGTAGTCGACCGCGCGGCTGTCGGCGTCGAACCGGAGCTCGATGACGCAGAAGCCGGCGTCGAGGGCATTGAACAGGGTGCGGTAGCGCGCCTCGCTCTCGGCGAGCATGCCCTCCTCGGTCCGGAACCGGGTGACGTCGAGCTGGCTCGCGAAGAAGTAGCGCAGGTGGCCCTCGGCGGTGAAGACCGGGCTGACGTAGAGCTCGTTGCGGAAGGTGGACCCGTCGCGGCGGTAGTTCAGGATCTCGACGACCACGTCGCGGCGCGCGGCGATGGCGTCGCGCACCTTGGCGATGTCCGCCGGATCGGTGTCCGGCCCCTGCAGGAAGCGGCAGTTGCGGCCGATCAGCTCGTCGGCCGAGTAGCCGCACAGGGCCTGGAACGCCCGGTTGGCGAACACGATCGGGTTGTCCGGCAGGTTCGGGTCGGTGACGATCTGCGGCATGCGGGTCTTCTCCGCCGCCGTGAACAGCAGGTCGACATCCGCCCCGGACGTGCGCTGGCCGGAATCCGGGAGCCTGACATGCGACGCGTTCCGCTCGCGCAGGCGCGCGACCTCGGCCTCGAGCCTCCGATTCTCGCTGCGCAGCCGCTCGATCTCGTCGTCCATGCCGTCCGTTTCCATGGGGCATGGTCGCCACCATCATGCCCGTCCGAGAACGGCTTTCGGCGACGGAAGCTCCCATGCGGGTGCCCGCGGCGCCGACGGGCCTTCATGCTCCACGCGGTCGCCTCCGGTCAACGCGGATGGCGGAGCAAGATCCCGGCCGGGCCCCCGGCGCCGGGCCGGAACTCGCGCGCTTGCGCTCCCGCGCGAGGCCGGAGCCTTCACCGGTACGCTGGTTCAACGACACTGTGACATGTCGAACCACCACCGATGTTGGAACGCGGTGCGGCCGAGGTCGTTTTAAGAGCCATACTCACCCAGACAGGAGATCTTGGATGCGCAAGCTCGCACTCGCTTCCACCGCACTGCTCGGGCTCGGCATGCTGGCATCGGCCCCCGCCGAGGCCCGCGGCTGGGGTTACGGCGGCGGCTACGGCCACGGCGGCTTCGGTCACGGCGGCTACGGCTATCGCGGCGTCGGCTTCCGCGGCGGATACGGACGCGGCTACGGCTATCGCCGCGGCATCGGCCCGGGCGCCGCGATCGGCCTCGGCATCGCCGGCCTCGCCGCCGGCGCGATCGTGGCGAATTCCTACGGCGGCTACGGTGGCTACGGCGGCTACGGCTACGGCCGCCCGGTGGGCTACTACGGCGGCTACGGCTACGCGCCGGCCTACGGATACGCCCCCGCCTACGGCTACGGCTACCCGGCCTACGGCTACGGCTACTGAGGCGCCGGTCGCGGGCGCCGTTGCGCCCGCGACGCGACGTGTCCTCGACGAAGGGCGCCCGACTTACCGTCGGGCGCCCTTTTTCCGTTGAACGGTTCGCGCACCTCCGGGACGCGCGGAGCGCCGCAGCGGACCGCGTTCGTTCAGGCCTGCCCCTCGATCAGGCCGCGGATGCGGGTCGCGAGCGCCTCCAGGGCGAAGGGCTTCACCAGCACCTCCATGCCGGGGGCGAGGTGGCCGTGGTTGAGCGCGGCGTTCTCCGCGTAGCCGGTGATGAACAGCACCTTGAGGCCGGGCCGCGCGGTCTTCGCCGCGTCGGCCATCTGCCGCCCGTTCATCCCGCCGGGCAGCCCGACATCGGTCACCAGCAGGTCGATGCGCACGTCCGACTGCAGCACCTTGAGGCCGGAGGCGCCGTCCGCCGCCTCGATCGCCGCGTAGCCCAGATCCTCCAGCACCTCGGTCACGAGCATCCGCACCGTCGGCTCGTCGTCGACCACCAGCACCGTCTCGCCGAGCTTGGCCCGCGCGGCGTCCGACAGGTCGGGCACCGCCTCGACCGCCTCGGCCTCGCCGAGGTGGCGGGGCAGGTAGATGCAGACCATCGTGCCCTTGCCGGGCTCGGAGTAGATCCGCACCTGCCCGCCCGACTGCTTGGCGAAGCCGTAGATCATGCTCAGGCCGAGCCCCGTGCCCTCGCCCATCGGCTTGGTCGTGAAGAACGGGTCGAACGCCTTCGCCGCCACGTCCGGCGCCATGCCGGTGCCGTTGTCGGAGACGCAGAGCGCGACGTACTGCCCCGGCTCGAGGTCGCGCTCGCGGGCGGCGCGCCGGTCGAGCCAGCGGTTGCTGGTCTCGACCACGATGCGGCCGCCCTCCGGCATCGCGTCGCGGGCGTTGATGCAGAGGTTGAGCAGGGCGTTCTCGAGTTGGCTCGGGTCGACCAGGGTCGGCCAGAGCCCGGCGGCCCCGACCGCCTCGACCGACACGCCCGGCCCGACGGTGCGGCGCACCAGGTCCTCCATGCCCTCGACCAGACGGTTCACGTCCGTCGGCTTGGGGGCCAGGGTCTGCCGGCGGGAGAAGGCGAGCAGGCGGTGGGTCAGGGCGGCGGCGCGGCGTGCCGCCCCTTGCGCGGCGCCGATGTAGCGGTCGAGCTCGCCCATCCGGCCCTGCAGCATGCGGGTCTGCATCAGCTCCAGGGAGCCGACGATGCCCGCGAGCATGTTGTTGAAGTCGTGCGCGAGGCCGCCTGTGAGCTGCCCGACCGCTTCCATCTTCTGCGACTGGCGCAGCGCCTCCTCGGTCCGCGCCAGCGCCTCGGCCTGGGCCTTGGCGGCGCTGACGTCGCGCACGGTGGCGTAGATCAGGCCGCCGTTCGGGACCGCGTTCCAGGAGAGCCAGCGCCAGCCGCCGTCGCGATGGCGGTAGCGGTTCTCGAACGACAGCTGGGCGTCGCCCCGCGCCAGGCCGGCCGCGGCCGCCTCGGTGACGGCCCGGTCGTCGGGGTGGACCAGACTCCAGGAACGGGCCGGCCTTCATCTCGACCTCGGTCCAGCCGAGCGTCGCGGCCCAGGCCGGGTTGAGGCTGACGAAGCGGCCTTCGAAGTTCGCGACGCAGAGCAGGTCGGACGACGCCTTCCAGATCATGTCGCGCTCCGCGGTGCGGGCGGCGACCTGCCGCTCGAGCTCCTAGGCCTGGCGCCGCCGCTCGTCGATGTCGGTGTGGGTGCCGACCCACTGGGTCAGAGCGCCGGCGGCGTCCCGCACCGGCTGCGCCCGCGCCAGGAACCAGCGGTAGCCGCCGCCGCCGCGGATGCGGAACTCGACCTCGTAGGGCTCGCCCGTGGCGACCGAGCGGTCCCAACCGGCGCGCGCCGCCGGCAGGTCGTCGGGATGGATCAGGTCGGACCAGGTCGCGGCCGCGTTCAGCGCCCCCGGCGCCGCGCCGGTAAAGGCGTAGGCCTGGCCGTTGAACCAATGCAGCGTGCCGTCCGGGCGTGCGCCCCAGACCTGGTTCGGCACGGCCTCGGCGAAGGCCCGGAACTGCGCCTCGCTGGCCTGGAGGTCGGCCTCCGCGCGCCGGCGGCCGGTGACGTCCCGGAACAGCACCGAGACCTGGCGCCGGCTCGCCGGCTCGATCCGGGCGGCCGAGACCTCGATGTGGCGGCCCGCGCGCGGGAACGCGCGCTCGAACCGGATCGACTCCCCCGTGCGCAGGACGCCGCCGTAGAGCGCGAGCCAGCCCTCGGCCTCGTCCGGCGCGAGGTCGCGCAGGGTCCGCCCGACGATGCCGGCGATCCCGGTCTGGCGCTCGTAGCCCTGGTTGGCGACGATGTGGACGTAGTCGCTCGCCGGACCGTGCGGCCCGTCGATGAACTCGATGATGCAGAAGCCGTCGTCGACCGCCTCGAACAGCGCCGTGTAGCGCTCCTCGGTCTCGCGGCGGCCGGTGGCGTCGACCATCGTCCCGAGCGCCCGGAAGGCCCGGCCCCGGCCGTCGAACAGGCCGCGCCCCTTGGCCGACACCCATCGCACCGTGCCGTCGGCCTTGGAGACCACGCGGAACTCGGCCTCGAACGGCGCGCGCCGCTCCGGATCGAGGGCGGCGGCGAGCGCCGCCAGCACCGTCTCCCGGTCGTCCGGGTGGAGGCCGTCGCGAAGCGTCGCGCGATCGCACGCGGCGTCCGGGGCGAGGCCGAACAGCTCGCGGGTGCGCTCGGACAGGGTCAGCGCGTCGGCGGCCACGTCGAGGTCGAAGGTGCCGATCTCGGCCGCCTCGGTCGCCAGCCGCAGCGCCATCTCGCTGAACTGCAGGCGCTCGGCGTCGGTGGCGCGGGCCGCCGACAGGGCGGCGTTCTCGCCGCGCAGAGCCGCGAGCTGCAGCACGTCGGCGGTGACGTCGTACTGGCTGGCGAAGAAGTACGCGACCTCGCCGGCGGCGTCCTTCACCGGGGCCAGCAGAAGCTGGTTCCAGAAGGTCGTGCCGTCCTTGCGGTAGTTGAGGAGCGCGACCTCGATCGGCTGCCGGGCGGCGATCGCCGCGCGCACCCGGGCGACGTCGTCCCGGTCGGTGTCGGGCCCCTGGAGGAAGCGGCAGTTCCGCCCGATGATCTCCTCGGAGGCATAGCCGGTCAGGCGGCTGAAGGCCGCGTTGACGAAGAGGATCGGGTTGTCGGGCTGGCGCGGGTCCGTGACGATCATCGGCATGCGCGTGGCCCGCACCGCCGCCGCGAACGGGTCGGTGACGTCCGCCCCGCCGGCGATCTCGGAGAGGATGCGGTGGGTCTCGCGGCGGACGCGGCTCGCCTCGGTCTCGGCCGGCATGGGCTGGTGCGGTGCTGTGGTCACGCCGGGCCGTCTAGCAGGAGCGCCATGGGGTCTGAACCGCGATTCGGGTCGGGCTGGTGCGCGCGTGTCTCGGATCGGCGACCGGGAACGGCATCGATCCGCCCCGAAGGCGGGCCCGGCCGGTCATCGGGTCGGCACGACCATCCGGAACCGCAGCCCGGCCGCGTCGATGGTACGGTCGAACCGCCCCGCCAGGCTGCGCTCGATGGTCTGCTTGAGCAGGCGGGACCCGAACCCGGTCCCGTCGGCCTTGGGCGTCCCGGACGGCGCGCCGCCCTCGGTCCAGTCCAGCGTCAGCGCGCGGTCGG
This sequence comes from Methylobacterium sp. WL6, assembly GCF_008040095.1. Lineage (NCBI taxonomy): Bacteria > Pseudomonadati > Pseudomonadota > Alphaproteobacteria > Hyphomicrobiales > Methylobacteriaceae > Methylobacterium > Methylobacterium sp. WL6. Next base: position 9,199 of record NZ_VRVH01000117.1, read on the forward strand.
CGACGCGACCGACCAGCCTGAGCGTGCCGCCGCCGGCCAGCGCCCCGTACTTGGCGGAGTTGGTGGCGAGCTCGTGGACGATCATCGCGTAGTCGTTGACCTTGTCGGGCGGCGCCACCGCCGCGTCCGGGATGTCCACGGCGATGTTGGCGCCGTTCAGGTACGGCGCCAGGATGCGCTCGGCGAGGTCCCGCAGCCGCACGTCGCCCCGGTCGGCCCGGTTCGACCGCGTCGCCAGGGCGGTCGCCTCGTGCAGCACCCCGAAGCGCTGCGACAGGTCCTCGGCGAAGTGCGGCGTCGACGTGGCCTCGCGGGCGACGATGGCAGTGAGCGCGCGGGCGACCGTGAACATGTTCGAGACGCGGTGCGCCAGCTCGGCGGTCAGCAGCCGCTCGGCATCCTCCGCCCGCTTGCGGTCGGTGATGTCGAGGAAGATGGCCTGGACCCACTCCCCGACCCGGCCGGCCTCGCCGCCGACGCCGCGCGCCGAGATCCAGCGGGCGTCGGCGCCGTCGCCGATGCGGAAGTCGAAGCTGTAGGCCTGCGGATCGGTGGCGCTCGCCGCCCAGTCCCGCATCATGCCCGGGCGGTCCTCGGCGTTCACCTTCGCGAACAGCACGTCGATGCCCACCACCGGCTCGGTCGTGTCCCAGAACGCGCGGCAGAGGCCGTCGAGCTGGGCGAGCCGCCGCTCCGGCGACCACGCCCACAGGCCGACGCCGCCCCGGTGGATCGCGGCGGTGAAGCTGGCGAGCGTCCACCCGTCACCGGTGGGATCCGTGTCCTGAGCCATCCGTCCTTCCGAAACCGAACCCCGACCCGCGCGGACGGCGCGGCGCCGCCCCCACGCGAGGGAACTCACCGGGGGCGCCTTTGCTCCGAATTCGTGCGCGCCGGCCCGGGCGGGGACCGCCGGGCGGCATCAAGAAGACGCGAGCGCCGCCCGGAGGGCGGCGCTCAGCCTTCGGCCTGCTCCACGAAGCGGCGGATGAGCCAGCGCCCCGCCGGGCCGGGCGGGCGGCCGGTGCGGTGGATCGCGGTGAGCGGGAGCAGGCGGCGCGTCGCCTCCGGCAGCTTCAGCGCCACGAGGCGCCCCGCCTCGAGGTCGGCGCGCGCCAGGTGCGCGGGCATGCTGCCCCAGCCGATCCCGGCCAGCAGCAGGGTGTGCTTGGAGCTCATGTCGGAGAGCCGCCAGGTCCGCGGCGCGATCACCCCAAATTCCTGGCCTTCCGACAGGGGAGAGCGGTCGGAGATCACCAGCTGCACGTGCTCGCGCGCCAGGCCCGACACCGACCCGTCGGCGGCGGCCAGGGGATGGGAGGGCGCGGCGACCGCTACCATCTCGACCTCGCCGACGGAGACCAGCTCGAGCGGGTCGGTCTCCCGCTGCCATAGCTCGACCCCGATGCCGATCGCCGCCCGGCCGTCGATCACGTGCTGCTGCACCGCGCCGAGCGCCTCGACGTTCAGGCGCAGGGCCACCGAGGGAAACCGCGCCTGGAACGCCTTGAGCGCATCGACGAGCCGCGGCCCCGGCATCAGCAGGGTGACGACGAGGCTGACCTCCGCCTCGAGCCCGCTCAGCAATCCGCCGACCTTGGCGCGCAGGGCGTCGACGCCGTGGGCGACGATGCGCGCCTCCGCCAGCACCGCGCGCCCGGCCTCGGTCAATTGCGGCCGTCGCGTCGCGTCGCGGTCGAACAGCGGCAGGCCGAGCTGCTGCTCGAGATTGGCCACCGCGTAGCTGATCACCGAGGTGGCCCGGTTGAGGCGACGGCCTGCCGCGGCGAAGCTCCCGGCCTCGACCACCGCGAGGAAGACCCCGAGCTGGTCCAGCGTCGGTGTTCCGGGGCCGCGCATGCCGGGATCCTCGAACGATCGGGGCGCGTCCGGCCCCGGCGATCCGGCAAGCAAGGTCGGCGCCGCCGGGTCAGCGGCGGGCGGGCTTGTGCGCCTGGATGCGGCCGACCGAGCCGGTGACCATCGCATCGTAGGCGCTCGGCGCGGCCTGGCCGACGCCGCGATCGACGGGGCGGCCGGAGACCGTGCCGGGCGCGGTCTCGGTGGGGATGCCGGCCGGCGCGGTGTAGCTCTGCGCGACCGCGGCGGCGGGCAGGGCGGCCGCCAGGGAGAGGGCGAGAACCGAAACCTTGAGGATGCTGGACATGGGGGGCTCCATCGATCTGAGGCGAGGCGACCCGGTGGCCGCCGTCCGATGGAGCGAAGATGGGCCCGTCCCGCCGATCCGAAAACCCGAATAGTTTCGAACAAGACGTTCGACTTTCTTGGCAAGCCTGCTTTCTTCGCCAGCCCGCCGGCTTCACCTGCGCTCGGGTGCGAGGGGGCGGCAGCCGGCGAGGAACAGGGCCACCGCGGCGCGGCGGCGCTTCTCCTGCGCTTCCGGGTCGACCGCGATGCCGTAGAGCGCCTGCTTCGCGCTGCGGCCGAGGACGAGGTTGAGGAACAGGTCGGCGGCGATCTCCGCGTCGTCGACCGCGATCTGCCCCCGCGCGGCCATCACTGTGAGGAGGCGGCCGACCGCGCGCACGCCGCGCATCCAGCCCTCCTCGTAGGCGAGCCGCGCCAGATCGGGGAACTGCATCGCCTGCGCGGCGATGCAGCGGGTGAGCGCAGCGGTGCCCGGCGCATGGGCACGGGCGAGGAGGTTGCGGCTGAGCTCGTCCAGCACGGTCGCGGCGTCCCGCGGGTTGGCCTCGAGGGCCTGCGTCTCGGCCGCGGCCGAGAGCGGGGCCAGCCATTCGCGGATGCGCTCGTCGAGCACCGCCTCGAACAGCGCGCGCTTGTCGCGATAGCGCGAATACAGCGTCGGCTTGCTGACGCCGGCCGCCTCCGCGACCGCGTCGATCGAGGTCGCGTCGAAGCCGCGCTCCATGAACAGGCGGGTGGCGACCTCGACGATGCGCGCCTCGCGCCGCGCGGCTTCCGCGCGGGTCGGCCGTCCGCCGCCGCGCCGGGGCTGCGCCTCCGCATCGTCGGCCGCGACCTGCGTCATGAACTTTCTCCTTGTCAGCCCGAACCGCCGACCGTATTAAAACGATACCGTATCGTTTTATTGTTGGCCAGCCGCGATGCAACCACGATCCACCGACGATCCTGCGCCCGTCCCCGTCGTTCCTGCGCCCGCGCGCAAGCGCCGTCCCGCGCGGCTGATCCTTCCGTTGCTCGTCCTGGCCGCGCTCGGCGGGGGCGGCAGCTACGGCTGGCACTGGTGGACCGTCGGCCGGTTCCTCGAGACAACCGAGGACGCCTACCTGCAGGCCGACAAGGTGACGGTCGCCCCCCGCATCGCCGGCCACGTCGCCACGGTGCTGGTCGGCGACAACCAGGCCGTGCAGGTCGGCGACGCGATCGCGCGGCTCGACGACCGCGAGTATCGGATCGCGTTGAAGCAGGCCCAGGCCGAGGTCGAGAAGAACCGCGCCCAGCTGCTCGGCACCGCCGCCGCCATCCTCCAGCAGCAAGCGCAGGTGCAGTCCGCGAAGGCCGAGGTCGAGAACACCGATGCGGCCCTCGATTTCGCCACCAAGGAATACGCCCGCTACCAGAACCTGCTGCAGACCGGCTCGGGCACCGCCCAGCGCCAGCAGCAGGCCGATGCCGACCTGAGGCAGAAGCGGGCGGCGCACGACAAGTCCGTCGCCTCGCTGGACGCCGCCCGCAAGCAGGTGGAGAGCCTGACGGCGCTGGAGGCGAGCGCCCGCGCGAGCCTGGACGGGGCGCGGGCCAAGGTCGAGCAGGCGCAGCTCAACCTCAGCTACACGACCATCGCCGCGCCCGCCGCCGGCACGGTCGGCGACCGGGCCCTGCGCGTCGGGCAGTTCGTTTCGGCCGGCACCGGGCTGCTCACGATCGTGCCGACCGGCCGCGACATCTACCTCGTGGCGAACTTCAAGGAGACGCAGACCGGGGAGATGGTCGAGGGACAGCACGTCACCTTCACCGTCGATGCGCTGGGCGACCGCGCCTTCGAGGGCCAGATCGAGAGCTTCTCGCCCGGCACCGGTGCGCAGTTCGCCCTGCTGCCGCCCGAGAACGCCACCGGCAACTTCACCAAGGTCGTCCAGCGCGTGCCGGTGCGGGTCGCGATCGACGCGTCCGACCCGCGGCTCGCGCGCCTGCGCGCCGGCCTGTCGGTCGAGGCCACGGTGCACCTGGCGGACCCGGTCGTGCCGGCCGCACGC